>RGVT01000085.1 GCA_010027105.1 Planctomycetia bacterium | reverse complement strand
GGCCACCTCCGCTTCGCCTTCGTCGATGCGGCCGTCGGAGTTGAGATCGTGCCGCCGCACGATCTCGTCGCGGGTCTCGCCGCCGGAGATGCTCGGCTGCTCGCGGGCCGGCAGGAATCCGCCGCGCGGGTTTGCCCGGGGTGGTTCGCCCGCCGCCGGCAGCGCCACGGCCAGGAGCACGGCCGCCGCGGCGGCCGCCCCGCCCCGCCGCCGCCACGACCACGATGCGGGGCCACTCATGATCCTGCTCCCGCGGCAAGTGTAGCGTCCTGCGACCGGGCCAGCATCTCGGCGAGTGCGGCGGCCGCGGCGTCCGTGTCGCCGCCGGCCCGGTCGAGCGCGCGGGCGGCCATGTGGCAGTGCACGAGGTGGCCGTCGGCCCGCGTGGCCGGCGGGTCGACCTCGCGGCAGACACTCTCGGCGAGCGGGCAGCGGGGGTGGAACCGACAGCCGGCCGGCGGCCGCGCCGGGCTCGGCACGTCGCCTGCGAGCACGATCCGGCGGCGGCGGCGGGCCGGGTCGATCCGCGGCACCGCCGAGAATAGCGCGAGCGTGTAGGGATGGAGGGGCGCCCGGTAGAGCTCGGCCGCCGCGGCGTGCTCGACGAAGCGCCCGAGGTACATCACGGCCACCTCGTCCGAGAGGTGCTCGACCACCGACAGGTCGTGCGAGATGAACAGATACGTCAGGCCCCCCTGCTCCCGGAGGTCCGCGAGCAGGTTCACCACCTGCGCCTGGATCGAGACGTCGAGCGCCGAGACCGGCTCGTCGAGCACGAGGAACTCCGGCTCGAGCACGAGCGCCCGCGCGATCGCGATCCGCTGCCGCTGGCCGCCGGAAAACTCGTGCGGATAGCGGGCGAGCGCCGCCGCGGTGAGCCCGGTCCGCTCGAGCGCCCGCCGCATCCGCTCGAGCCGGCCGGCGGGGGTGTCGACGCGATGGATGACGAGCCCCTCCTCGAGGATCGCCCGCACGGTCATCCGCGGGTTGAGCGAGCCGTAGGGATCCTGGAACACGATCTGCATCCGCCGCCGCAGGCGGCGGAGCTGCGCCCCGCGTGTCGCCAGCACGTCGCTGCCGGCGAAGTGCACGGTGCCGGCGGTGGGCTCGACCAGCCGGAGGATGCTCCGGCCCACGGTCGTCTTGCCGCAGCCGCTCTCCCCCACCAGGCCGAGCGTGGTGCCGCGGGGGATCGAAAAACTCACGCCGTCGACCGCGCGGACGCTCCCCACCCGCCGGCGCAGGAGCCCCTTCCGCACGGGAAAGTGCGTGTGCAGGTCGGACACGGCCACGAGCGGCGGCTGGCTCATGCGGCTCCTCCGGCGGCGCCGGGCCGCGGGTCGCCCTCCGCGGCGACCGGCCGCCGTGGGCCCAGCTCCCCCGCGAACGGGCAGCGCACGGAGTGGCCGGGCGCGATCTCGCCGAGCGCGGGGGGCGCGGAAGCGCACTCGGGGATCCGGGCGAACGCGCACCGCGGGTGAAACCGGCAGCCGGGGGGAAACTCCTGCGGCGCCGGCACCATGCCGGGGATCGTCTCGAGCGGCCCGGTGCGCCGGCCGCCGGGCCGGGCGGCGAGCAGGCCGATCGTGTAGGGATGGCGCGGGTTCGCGAACAGCTCCCGCGCCGGGGCCTGCTCCACGATCCGGCCGGCGTACATCACCGCCACGTCGTCGCACGTCTCGGCCACCACGCCGAGGTCGTGCGTGATCAGGAGGATCGCGGCGCCGAGCCGCCGCCGCAGGTCGGCGAGCAGGTCGAGGATCTGGGCCTGGATCGTCACGTCGAGCGCGGTCGTCGGCTCGTCGGCGATCACGAGGTCGGGTTCGCAGGCGAGCGCCATCGCGATCATCACCCGCTGCCGCATGCCGCCGGAGAGCTGGTGCGGGAATTCGTCGATCCGCCGCTCCGGGTCGGCGATGCGCACGAGGCGGAGCATCTCCAGGGCCCGGGCCCGGGCGGCTGCGGGAGACACGTCGCGGTGGAGCCGCACCGCCTCGGCGATCTGCGCGCCGATCGTGAACACGGGGTTCAGGCTCGTCATCGGCTCCTGGAAGATCATCCCGATCCGGCCGCCGCGGACGCGGCGCAGCGCAGGCTCGGACAGCGTCACGAGGTCGTCGGTACGGCCGTCGCGGTCGAGCAGAATCCGGCCCGACTCGATCACGCCGGGCGCGGCCACGAGCCGGAGGATCGACAGCGCCGTCACGCTCTTCCCGCAGCCGCTCTCCCCCACGAGCCCCAGCGTCTTCCCGCGCTCGATCGCAAGCGACACCCCATCCACCGCCGGCACACGGCCGGCCGGAGTGTGAAACGCGGTCACGAGATTTTTTATGTCGAGCAGCGGCACGGTTGAATCGTGATTCAGAGTCGGGGAGGCGAGGGGAGTCGGCGAACGCTCGACGAGCGTGAGCCGCCCCGGCTCAGCGAGGAGACCTTTGCCGCTCCCCGAGCCGGTGCATCTTCGGGTGGGCAAATCGTGGCTGTCACCTTTTTCCCCAGCGAGGAGACTTGTGCCGCTCCCCGAGCCGGTGCATCTTCGATTCGCGCTCTCTCATTTTCGCGCCTCCCGCAGCCTGGGATCGGTGGCCTCCTGGAGCGCCTCGCCGATCAGGTTGTAGGCGAGCACCGTCAGGAAGATCGCGGCGCCGGGAAACACCACGAGCCACCACATCGCAAGGTTGCCGCGGGCGTCGTTCAGGATCGAGCCCCAGCTGGCCGTGGGGGGCGGAGCCCCGAAGCCGAGGAACGAGAGCGAACTCTCGAGGAGCACGGCCGACGCGATTCCGAACGTGATCGGCACGAGCACCGGAGCCAGCGCGTTGGGGAGGATGTGCCGGAGCATGATCCGCACCGGCCCCGCGCCGGCGGCCCGCGCGGCGAGCACGAATTCGGCCCCCTTGAGGCGGAGGAACTCTCCGCGGGTGAGCCGGGCGATGCCGGTCCAGCCGGTGGCGCCGATGATCGCCATCGTGTGCCAGATCGTCGGCTTCTCGATCACGGCGATCACGGCCAGAATGAGCACGAGCGTGGGGATGCACATCACGATCTCGGTGATCCGGCTGGTGAGGATGTCGACCCAGCCGCCGCAGTAGCCGCCCAGCGCCCCCATCACGATCCCGATCGAGCCGGCGATCCCCATCGACACGAAGCCCACCAGCAGTGCGATCGTGGTGCCGTGCACCATCTTGGCGAACACGTCGACGCCGGCCTGGTCGGTGCCGAAGAGGTTGCGCCGGCTCGGCCGCCCCTCGTCCCGGGCGGGGTTGGCCGGCTCCCCCGGCCACTCGTCGGCCCGCACGCTGCGGGAGGGGTCCTGGAAAACCAGCGGCCAGACCGCCCAGCTCTCCGGGTCCTTCTCCGCGAGGTTCCGGGGATACGTGCCCCTGAAGCGGTCTTTCGTGAAGATCGCGGGCTCGAGGTCGCGGCGGAAGTAGCCCAGGCAGGGCGCGTAGATCCGCCCCTTGTAGCGGCAGAGCACGGGCTTCGTGCCGGCGATCGCGGGGGCGAGGAGGGCCGTGAGCACGAGCCCGCCGATGAACGCGACCGCGGCCAGGGCCAGCTTCCTGCGGCGAAACCGCCGCCAGGCCTCGGCCCAGAATCCGGTCGAGCGGGGAAAAAGGTGACAGTCACCATTTGTCTGCAGACCCCGGCCTGTGGCCGGGGCCGTGTCGCCTCCGGCGACCGGCACATGGTGACTGTCACCTTTTTCCGGCGGCGGGCTCCGCTTCATTCTACGCTCACCCGCGGGTCGACCGCGCAGTAGAGGAGATCGGCGAGCAGTTGGCCGAGCAGCGTCAGCAGGCTGAACATCAGCGTCAGCCCCATGATCGTGGGATAGTCGCGCTCGCGGATGCTCTCGAAGAACAGCCGCCCCATCCCCGGCCAGGTGAAGATCTGCTCGATGATCACCGACCCGCCGATCAGCCCCGGCAGCGACAGGCCCAAGAGCGTGACGAGCGGGATGAGCGTGTTGCGGAAGGCGTGGTGGCAGAGCACCCGCCACGGGCCCGCCCCCTTGGCCCGCGCCGTGCGCACGTAGTCCTGCCGCACCGCCTCCTCGAGGTTCGCCTTCACGAACCTGCTGTCGTAGGCCAGGCTCACGTAGGTCTGGCAGGTGACCGGCAGGATCATGTGCCGGGCCACGTCGGCCAGGCGGGCGGCGAGCGGCGCGTCGGCCGGCGCGTCGCCCATCCCGAAGAGCGGCAGCTCCCAGGCCGTGCCGCGGAGCCAGACGGCGAAGATGATCTGGAGGAAGAGCGCCGCCACGAACGTGGGGAAGGAATAGAGCACGTAGAGCACGAGGCTCGAGAGGCGCTCGTCCGCGCGGCCGCTGCGGGCCGAGGAATAGAGCCCCAGCGGGATCGCCGCGAGCCAGGCGAGCACGAGCGCCGTGCCGGAGATCAGGAAGGTGGGGCCGATCCGCTCGGCGATCAGCGTGGCCACCGGCTGCTTCCGCGAGATCGAGCGGCCGAGGTCGCCGCGGGCCACGTTCGCGATCCACTGGGCGAAGCCGGCCGGCCAGGGCTTGTCGAGGCCGTAGATGCGCTTCAGCCGCTCGAGGTCCTCGGGGTTCACCTTGCGGCTCGGGTCGGTCTCGCCGAGCTGCACCGTGAGCGGCGTGCCGGGCATGCTCCGGGCCAGGCCGTAGACGAAGCCGGTGATCACGACGAGCGTCAGGAGCCCGTAGACCGCCCGGCGCACGAGGTAGCTGGCCATCGCCTGGTCCTGAGCGCCTAGTCCTGCCGGGGCGTCCACAGGCTCGCGAACCCGGGCGAGTAGTGGTAGGGCCCGCGCGGGCTGAAGACGTAGCCGCGGAGCGACTTCGAGAAGCCGTAGAAGCTGTTCCGCCAGTAGAGCCAGGTGTAGGGCTGGTCGTCGTGGAGGATCTCCTGGATGCGGGCGTACTTCTCGGCCCGCTTCGCCCGATCGAGCTCGCGCCGCCCCTCGGCGAAGAGCCGGTCGACCTCGGGATTGGAGTAGCCGATGAAGTTGCGGCCGGCGCCCGTCGCCCAGACGTTCTCCGTGGTGTCGGGGTCGGTGCCGGCCCCCCAGCCGCCGAGGTAGGCCTGGAACTTCTTCTCCTGCGTGAGCTGCTGGAGCACGGTCGACTCGGTGGGCCGCACGTTCACCCGCACGCCGATCTGGTCGAGGTTTTCCTTGAGGAGCGTGCAGATCGCCACCCGGAGCGGCTGCTGGTTGACGAGGATCGTGAACTCGAACGGCACGGGCCGGCCGTTGATCTGCTTGTCGCGCACGCCGTCGTTGTCGTGGTCGACCCAGCCGGCCTCGTCGAGCAGGGCCTCGGCCTTGTCGAGATCCTGCTTGGAGGGCTCCGGCTTCTTCCTCGGGGCCATCCACGACGTGTGGTGGAACGGCCCGGCCGCGGGCTCGTAGAGGCCGTAGCAGAGCCTCGAGAGCATGGCGTCGTGGTCGAAGGCGTAGGTCATCGCCCGGCGGACGCGCCGGTCGGCGAAGAAGGGCGTGTCGATGTTCCAGCCGAAGTGGAAGCTCACCCACTCCGGCGCCGTGACCTTCGTGTTGCGGTCGTAGAAGTCGGGCCCCTTCGTCTGCGTCGTCCACTGCTCCGGCAGCAGCACCATCTCGTCGATCTCGCCGCTCTTGAGCGCCAGCAGCGTGGTGTTGGGGTCCTCGACGATCCGGAACCGCACCTCCTTGAAGAAGGGGGGCTCGCGGACCTGCTTCCCGCGCACCGTCGACCAGCTCTCGCGGCGGCGGAGCACGATCTGCTGGCCGCGCTGCCGTTCCACGATCTCGTAGGGCCCGCCCACCACCGGCGCCTGCTCGAGCGCGACGTGCTCCGGGCTGTCCTTGAGCGTCGGGTCGGCCTCCCAGGTCGCGTCGTAGACGTGCCGGGGGAGCACCGGGAAGTTGATGTTCCAGACGTTGGTCGCCAGCGGCTCCCTGTGGAAGAAGACGATCGTGCGGTCGTCGTAGGCGTGCACCCAGCGGAGCTGGTCGGTGCCGCTGCGGACGGCGGGCACGGGTACGCGCGGGTCCATGATCACCCGGTAGGTGAAGGCGATGTCGTGGGCCGTGATGGGCTTCCCGTCGCTCCACACGAGGTCGTCGCGGAGCACCACCTTGTCGACGAGGCCGTCGGTGCTCGTCTGCCAGGAGGCGACGGTGTCGCTCGTGGCGAAGGGCTCGAGCCGGCGGTCGAAGGAGAACAGTCCGAACCCGGTGAGGCCGAGGATGTCGAACTCCGCCGACGTGCTGATCATGATCGGGTTGGTGCTGCCGAGGTCGCCGGTCACGTGGCGGTCGACGCGGGCGCCCAGGTCGGCCTGGCCCGGCTCCGGGAGCCGGCCGAGCGCTGCCAGGATCGTGGCGTTGGCCGCGGGCGAGTCGTTGGCCAGGGCGAGGGCCTCGGCCACGGTCGCGACCGCGGGCTCCCTCCCCTGCTCCTCGCGCAGCAGCACGAGGCCGTCGCGGACGGGGCGGTCGATCCACGTGGCCGTGCGGTCGAGATCGGCGAGTGCCGGTGGGTCGAACGGCTCCGGGGTGCGTTCGGCGGGGGGCGTGACGGGCTCCGTGCGGGCCGCCTCGGCGGCGGCGGGCTCGGGCCGCACGCTGGCCAGCGGATCGGCTTCCCGGCGTCCGCAGCCGGCGACGCCGGCGAGCGCGAGGAGGCCGATGCCCGCCTCCGCGAGAAACCTGCGTCGCCGCTCGACACGACTGGCTCGATCCATCCGGCTCTCCGCGGGCTCGTCCCTTTCGCCGGAGAGCGATGCTAAGGCCGTGCGCGCCGGGCGGTCAATCGGGGAGGCGGCCGGCGCCCCCGCCCGCCTGCGGAAAGGCGTGGCCGAGCTTCTCGCGCTTCGTGGCCAGATACCGCTCGTTGAACTCGTGCACCGGCGGCAGGATCGGCACCTGGTCGACCACTTCCAGGTCGAACCCGCCGTAGATGAAGGCATCGGTCTTCTTGGGGTTGTTGGTGAGCAGCCGCACCCTGCGGAGGCCGAGGTCCTTGAGGAGCTGGATACCGACGCCGTAGTCGCGCGAGTCGGCCTTGAAGCCGAGGGCGAGGTTGGCCTCCACGGTGTCGAGCCCCTGGTCCTGGAGCTGGTAGGCCCGGATCTTCTCCACCAGGCCGATGCCGCGCCCCTCCTGCGGCAGGTAGACGAGCACGCCGGCCCCCTCCCGCGAGATCATGTCGAGGGCCATGTGCAATTGATCGCCGCAGTCGCAGCGCAGGCTGTCGAGGAGATCGCCGGTGAAGCACGAGGAGTGGAGCCGCACGAGCGGCGCAGCCACGCGGGCAGGGTCGCCGAGCACGAGCACGATCGGCTGCTGCGGCTCGAACTTCACGCCGTAGGCGATCACGCGGAAGCGGCCCCACGTCGTCGGCAGGTCGGCCTCGGCGATCCGCTCCACGAGCTTCTCGCGGGTGCGGCGGTGCCGGATCAGCTCCTCGATCGAGATGATCTCGAGGTCGTGCGCGCGGGCGAGCGAGAAGAGGGCCTCGCGATCGGCGCGGTTGCCGGAGTCGTCGAGGATCTCGCACAGCACGCCGGCCGGCTGGAGGCCCGCCAGCCGCGCGAGGTCCACCGCCGCCTCCGTGTGGCCGGCCCGGCGCAGCACGCCCCCCTCCTTGGCCACGAGCGGGAACAGGTGGCCGGGCCGGACGAAGTCGGCCGGCCGGCTCGCGGGGTCGAGGAGGGCCTGGATCGTCGTGGCACGTTCGGCCGCGGTGATGCCGGTGCGGGCCGTCGCGTGGTCGACCGGCACGGTGAACGCCGTGCCCAGGGGGGTGGAGTTGTCGGCGACCATCATCGGCAGCTCGAGCCGCCGGGCCACGTCGGGCAGGATCGGCATGCAGACCTGGCCGCGGCCGTGCCGGATCATGAAGTTCACGACCTCCGGCGTCGCGTGCTCGGCCGCACAGACGAAATCCCCCTCGTTCTCCCGGTCCTCGGCGTCGACGACGATCACCATTTCGCCCCGGCGGATGGCGGCGACGGCGGCCTCGATCGTGGAGAAGCGGTGGGGCATGAGCGTGATCAATTATAGGATGGTTGCGGGCCAGCCCAGCGGCCCGGCCCTTCGATCCGCCACAAACCGGCGTCCATCCCATGCTCGACCGTGAGGAATACATCGAACAGGCCTACCTGTTCCGGGTGCTCGCCGAGCGGATCACCGCCGGCGTGGCCGCCCAGGAGGCCCTCGCCTCGATCGGCGAGGAGGTGCTCGCAACCTCGAAGCTGCCGCTGGCGATCGACTACCTCGTGGGCGAACTGAAGCTCGTCGGCACGCTCTCGACGGCGATGTCTCGGCTGCCGCACTACTTCACCGCCTTCCAGACGTTCATCATGCGGCAGGCGGAAGTGGAGGGGGGCCGGTTCGACATCCGCACGGCGCTGGCGATCCTCGAGCGCGAGGCGGCCTACCGCGGCGAGCAGGCCACGCCGCAGGGGCTGTTCTTCTACCGCTTCGAGTGCCTGTCGCGCAATCGGCTCGACTACGCCCAAGGTCTCGCCGCCGTCGCCGACGACGGAATGTTCGATGGCGAATGGAAAGCGTGGATCGCCACGGTGGGCCGGCAGGTGGGGCTCGTCGATCTCGCCGATCTCGTCTACGTGCGGAGCCCCGAGTATTGGCGGATCGAGAAGCGCGACGCCCTCGTGAGCGGCCGTGCAGACACCGGGCCCGACCGGGTGATCCTGTTCGGCGAGAAGGAGGGGCGAATCGCCCGGGCCAACCGCGGCAAGGATCCGCTGTTTTTCTTCGCGGCCCTGCAGCGGCAGCTTGGGTATCCGCTCGTGCCGCGGCCGCAGCCGCTCGCGCCATCGGCCGAAAGCCCCGCGCTCCTCGCCCGGCGGCTCGAGCGGCTCGAGATGCGCGTGAAACTTCTCGAGGAGGAGTCGCAGGGAGGCATCGATCTCTCACGGTTTGATCCCAAGAATTTTCCTCAGCAGGGCCCGCCCCTGTCGGAGGGGTAATGGGACGGCTCCGGGAGGATGCCGAGGCGATCTGGTCGGCGGCGATCCGCGCGGTCGAGCCGGAGCGGCTCGTGGGCGGGCACGCTGCCGCCCTGCGCGCGGCCGTGGAGGCGGCGGAGCGGGTGGTCGTCGTGGGCGGCGGCAAGGCGGCGGCCGGCATGGCGGCGGGGATTACCGCGGCACTCGGGCCTGATCTCCTCGCCGAGCACGATGTGCAGGG
>RGVT01000084.1 GCA_010027105.1 Planctomycetia bacterium | reverse complement strand
GACGAACCGCCGGCAGCCGGTGGCCACCGCGGCGTCGAGGACGTTGATGAGCCCGATGCAGTTGACCCGCGCGTCGAAGAGCGGCTCGCGGACCGAGCGGCTCACCGACATCTGCGCGGCCTGGTGGCAGACGGCGGCGGGCCTTTCACGCTCGAACACTTCCCGCACGGCCCGGCCGTCGACGATGTCGACCACGTGCAGCGGCACGTCCGGCGGCAGGTTGTCGCGGGCCCCGCTCGAGAGGTCGTCGATGACCGCGACGCCGTGGCCGGCCGCGAGAAGCTGGTCGACGACGTGGCTGCCGATGAACCCGGCCCCGCCGGTGACGAGGATCTTCATGCCGGCTCGACCTCCATCGTGAAGCCGCGTCATCGACCAACGGAGAGGGCGGGATTCTTTCGGGGCCTATCGCTGCCGGTCTGCCGCCGTGAAAAACGAGCCGAAAACCGGCGGAATTTCCTTGACCACCGCCCGCAGGCTCACCCCTTCGGATTGCAGCGCCGCGTCCAACGAGTCGTCGTGACCGGGCTCGGATCGCAGTACACGATCCACCAGCGGCAGCCAGCGATCGCGAAGCCTGTCGGAATACGGGTGTCGCTCGTCGAGCCAGTGGCCGAGAAGTCGCTCACGCTTGGCCGGATCGCGCCAGAATCGGCGCCCGTACTCCAATCGCGATTCATCGTGAAACAGAAGTCTTTGCATCGCGTTCAGGAGGTGCTCCCAGGAGCCGGCACGAAGGGGGTCATGCGATACCGATCCGCGCGGCCCACTCCGCGTGTGCACGGTCACGAGGTTCGTTGCGCCTCAATTTGGGGGCAAGGATGTCGACCGGGGCGGGAACCACCACCGTCATCATACCGTAGATTCGACGTGCCGCGCGACCTTCCCATCCCTCGGGAAACTCCCTCAGGACCGACGCGGGCAGGAGGTTCACGTGCCAGCCGTGGGTCCGCTCGAACTCGCTGCCGATCAGCGCGTCGTAGCACATCCACGCCAGGGCGTCCGAATCGGTCACCGGATCGACGTCCATGCTGTTTTCCGGCAGCGGCACGTCCAATCCTCGATCGGCGGCATGCCACAGCAAGGCAGCCGAACCGATCAGCGTCATCGATGCCGGTTCCTGGAGAGCAGCCCCCCACTCCACGAGCCAATCGACGATCTGCTGCGGCCGGGAGAGCTCTCGACGAGGCATGAGGGCCGTCCATTCCAAACGGAGAGGGCGGGATTCGAACCCGCGGTCCAGCTTTTGACCGGACACGTCTTTAGCAAAGACGCGCATTCGACCACTCTGCCACCTCTCCGAACCACGATTCTATTCTGGACCGTCATCCTGAGTCCCGCAAGGAGGCGGCACGAGACCATGACGAATCACGCCCGACCGTTCCACCTCGCGATTGCGCTCGCCTCGCTCGCGTCGCCGCTTGACGTTGCGGCCCGTGCGGCCGAGCACATGTCGGCCGCGCACGCCAGTATCCGGGCCGCCGACGCCAGCCGCCACGTCCACGCCCTCGCCGACGACGCGCTCGAGGGCCGCGAAGGGGGCAGCCGGGGCGGCCGCGCGGCCGGCGCCTACGTCGTGGGGTCGATCGAGAAGCTCGGGCTGCAGCCGGCCGGCGACAACGGCACCTACTACCAGAACTTCGGCAGCCTGCGGAACATCCTCGCGCTCGTGCCCGGCGGCGACCCCGCCCTCGCGCACGAACTCGTCGTCGTCGGCGCCCACTACGACCACGTCGGCTACGGCAACGCGAGCAACAGCAACGGCCCAACCGGCTACGTCCACAACGGCGCCGACGACAACGCCTCGGGCGTGGCGGGGCTGATCGAGATCGCCGAGGCCCTCGGCCACCTGCCGAGCCCGCCGCGGCGGTCGATTCTGATCGCCTTCTGGGACGGCGAGGAGAAGGGGCTGCTCGGCTCGTATCACTTTCTGCGGGTGCGGCCCGCGGCCGTGGCCCCGTTCACGATCGTGTTTTCGGTGAACCTCGACATGATCGGCCGGCTGCGCGGCGAACGGCTCGAGGTGTTCGGCGCCCGGACGGCCGCGGGCCTCCGCATGGCCTGCCTCGAGGCGAACGCGGCCGCGAACCTCGAACTCGCCTTCGACTGGGAGATCACCGACGACTCCGACCACTATCCCTTCATCGCGGCGAGGATCCCGACGGTGATGTTCCACACGGGGCTGCACGACCAATACCATCGCCCGAGCGACGACACGCACCTCGTGAACTTCGGCGGGATGGAGCCCGTGGCGCGGCTGGCGTTCGACTTCGTCACCGCCGTCGCCGCCGACCCGCGGCCGCCGCGGGCGTTTCGTCCGGAGTGCCGCGGCGAGTCGGCCGCCACCAGGCGCTCGCTCGAGGCGCCGGCGGTGGATGTGGTGGCGGCGGGGCCACGGCCGCGCTGGGGCGTCGGCACCCGCGGCGATCGCTGCGAGCCGGAGGCCCCGGTCGTGGTGCGGGTGGCGGCGGGCTCGCCGATGGCCCGGGCGGGCCTGATGCTCGGCGACCGGATCGTGGCGATCGACGGCCAGCCGCTCGCCGATCAGCAGGACATGCTCGCGAAGCTCGCGGCCGCCGCAGATCGGGCGACCGTCGACGTCGACCGCAAGGGGCGCCGGGTGCGGCTGGAGGCGACGGCCGACGCCGCGGCGGTCGGGCAGCCGTGAGTTCCTGACGGCGCGTCAGGGGATCGCGGGCGAACGACGTGGCTCAGTCGTCGTCTTCGTCCTCGTCCTCGTCCTCGTCTTCGTCCTCATCTTCCTCGTCGTCGTCCCACTCTTCCTCGTCGTCGTCCCACTCCTCGTCCTCTTCCTCTTCTTCCTCCTCCTCGTCCTCCTCCTCGTCGTCCTCGACCTCTTCCCATTCCTCGTCGTCGCCGTCGAGTTCCTCGTCGTCCTCGTCCTCCTCCTCGTCGAGCTCATCGTCGTCGTCTTCGTCGTCGTCGTCGTCGTCGAATTCCTCCCCCTCTTCGTCCTCGTCTTGGTCCTCGTCGCGGCGGGCGACTGCGGCCCGGTCGTCGCCGTCGGGCGAGGCGACGGAGTCGAAGAGTTCCTCGGCGACCATCAACTCAGGGAGTTCGTTCCATGAGAACACGTCGGCGGCACACACGTCTTGCTGTCCTCGCGGATTCGCAACGATCGTCACGGAAAGAGCTCCTCGAAGGGGAAGGAAATTCACGGTGGTCGGAAAAGTGTGTCGCCCCGCGTCCGGAAGTGCAAGTGTCGCTCCGCGGGCTTTCTACCGCGGTGGTTGGTCCGTCGTTTCGGCGGGGGCGGCGGCACCGGGCGGCGCGTGTGGCTCGAGCGGCGGCAGGTCCTCGATCCTGGACAGTCCGAACGCCTGCAGAAACCGGGTCGTCGTCTCGTAGATGTGCGGCCGGCCGAGGTCGTCGGTGCGGCCGCCGCAGGCCACGAAATCCCGGTCGAGCAGCTGGCGGAGCATCTCCTCGCAGCCGACGCCGCGAATGGCTTCGATCTCGGCGCGGGTCACCGGCTGCCGGTAGGCCACGATCGCCAGCGTCTCGAGGGCGGCGGTGGAAAGACGGGTTTCGGAGGGCGTCGTGAGGAGCCGGCGGACCCAGGGCCCGAACGGCGAGCGGGTGAGCAGCTGGAAGCCGCCGGCGATCTGCTCGACGCGGAAGGCGGCGCCCGCGTCGTCCTCGAGGCGCCGCAGTTCCTTGAGCAGCGCGCGGGCCTTCGTGCCGTCGGGCAGCCTGGCCAGCCGGGCGAGCCGCCGCGGGGAGAGCGGCTGACGCGACACGAAGAGCGCCGCCTCGAGCCGCGCGAGTTCGGCGGAGCGTTGCTGTCGCCCGGGCATCAGCTCCGGGGCCTGCGGGCGGGCCCGGCGGCGGCCGGGCGGCCGGCGCACCCGCTTCCGGGGCGACGCCAGCGGCGGCACCCAGAGCCGCAGCGGGGATCGACCGCCGAGGCCGGCGGCCAGCCCGTGGCCGGTCTTGTGCTTCTTGGGCATGGCTGTGAACCCGGCACGACTGTCGAGCGAACCGCAGTCTACCGCAGCCGGATCGGGCCGGAATCGAACGCCGCGGGACGCCCGCCCCCGGCCGGGTCGCTCGCCACCCGCTGTTTCCAAAACCGCACCTGACCGACGAGGTTTTTCAGGGCCACCTCGGGGTCGGGATTCGACGACTGGAAGACGCGCTGCAACTGCCCCGACCGATCGGCGGGCACGCGGCACGAGCAGCGGTAGGCGCCGCCGCCGGCCAGCGGCACGCACTCGAACGACACGGCGCCGAGTTCGCGGAGCCGGTCGGCCGCATCCGCGCGGGAGGCCGCGACGTGGTCGCCTGCCGCGGCCGGCCGCGCCGGCTCGGGAGCCGCCGCCTCGGCCGGCATGTCAGCAGCGGGCGCACGCACGGACGCCTCGGCACGGCCGACCCACCCCGCGGCCACCGCGGTGGCGAGCCGCTGCCCCGACAGCCTCCACTCCCTGGGAACCTTGTGCGAAAACATCGCGACCAGCGGCACGCACACCAGGCAGGCCAGCAGCACGCACGAGCGGATCTTCATGGTGGGAAGCCGTATGCCGGGAAGGCAGCGGGGGACAGCCGACGCACGACGAGGAAAACGGGGCGGGGAGGGTAGCGGAGCCAGGGCGGCTCCACAACGCCGGCTTGGCCGGCTTCTCGGCGGAAGCCAGCGCCTGCCGGTGCCGCCGGGGGAGGCCGCCCGCTCACCCCGCGGCGGGTTTCTCCATGATCACGCGCCGGGCGGGCGCGCGGGGATCGTCGTCCGGTGCGAAGTGGGGCACTCCGGGGGCATACTCGACGGTCGTGGTGCGGCGCCGGCGATCGACGATCTCCCGGATCGCCTCCTGCAGCACGAGCTTCTCGAGCTGGGGCCGCAGGACGTCGCGGCGGACGTCGCCCGGGCGGATGTCGGTGACCAGCACCACGTGCACGCCGAACGCCGTCACGAACGGCTTCGACATCTCCCCCTTCGCCAGCGCGAACGCCTGCCGCGCGAACTCCTCGTCCATCAGGCCGTGCCGCGGGAAGAAGCCGAGGTCTCCCCCCTGCCGGCGGCTCGGCCCCGCGGAGTGCCGGCGGGCGGCATCGGCGAAGCCGATTTCGCCCTTCAACACCCGCGCACGGATGGCGGCGGCGCGGCGCTCCATGTCGGGCAGCGACTCGGCCCCGCGGCCGGAATCGGGCCGGAGCACGACATGGCTCGCCCTCACGAGCGTGCCGTCGAGGTCGCGGTGGTGCCGGGCGAAGGCGGCGTCGAGCGCGGCTGCGGTCACCTGCGGCACCAGCAGCTTGTTGAGGCCCAGCTCGAGCCTGATCTGGCCGCGAAGGGAGTTTTCGTCGCGGCCCACCTGGGCCAGAAACGTCTCGATGGGGATCCGCCGGACGGCGAGCTGGCCGCGCATGCGGGTCACGACCTCGGTGACCTCGTCCTCGTCGACCGCGATCTGCTTCTCCTCGACCTCGCGTTCGAGCAGCCGTTCGTTGACGAGCTGCTCCACCGTCTCCGCGGCGAGCCGTGCCGCATCGGCCGCGGCGAGGTCCCGCCCCTGAGCCGCCCGCTGCACGGCCGCGTCGAGCTCCGAGCGGAAGATCGGGGCGTCGCCGACCTGCACGGCCACGTCGCCGCCGTCGGCCTGACCGTCGGCCCGCCCCGGGCCGGCGAGGGAGGCCGCCACCACGGCGCAGGCCGCCGCCAGCCGGCGCGGGAAAGACGGCATGCCGCACGCGAAGGCCAAGGCGGGGCGACCCGGGACGAGGGGAATTCGGACCACGATTCGTATCGTAAAAAATCCCCCGGGCCGCGACAGCCCCCGGCGGCGGCCGTGCTGGCCCGGCCGGCCGGGCCACGGCACAATACGCCCGTGTCTGCTTCGGCGCCCCCTCGGTGATCGCCCCCGGATCCAGCGCATGGCCCACATCGCCATCAGCCTCTGCGGCGAGGGACGCGGCCACGCCACGCGGATCGCCACGCTCACCGAGCGCCTGCGCGAGGCGCACGAGCTCCTGATCTTCACCTCCGCCGACGCGCTCGAATTCCTCGCGCGCCGGTTCGCCGCCGACGACCGCGTGCGCGTCGTGGAAATTCCCGGCATCGTGTTCCAGTACACCGGCGGCCGCCTCGACGTGGCCCGTTCGATCGTCGCGGGCTTCGACTACCAGGCCCGGCAGCTCGGCCCGCTCGTCGACCGCCTGCTGCGCGAGCTCGACGCGTTCGGTGCCGACCTCGCGGTGACCGACTTCGAGCCGGCCCTGCCGCGGGCCGCGGCCCGGCTGCGCGTGCCCCTCGTCAGCGTCGACCACCAGCACTTCCTCCTCGCGTACGACCTCTCGAGTTTGCCCTGGGGGCTGCAGTGGCAGGCCTGGTGCATGGGGCACGCCGTCTGGATGTACGTGGCCGGAGCGGTCGACACGGTCGTGTCGGCGTTTTTCCGCCCGCCGCTGCGGCGCGGCTGGGAGCACGTCGTGCAGGTGGGGCCGCTCCTGCGTGGCGAGGTGGCCCGCGCCGAGCCGCGCGACGGGGGTTACGTCCTCAGCTACCTGCGCCGTCACACTCCCTTCGCCGCGCTGGCGGCGCTGGCCGACTGCGGACTGCCGGTACGGGTGTACGGCCTCGGGGAGCGGGATCCGGTGGGGCCCGTGTCGTTCCACGCGATCGACGAGCGGCGGTTCGTCGACGATCTCGCCGGCTGCCGGTGCCTCATCTCCGCCGCGGGCAACCAGCTCGTCGGTGAGGCGATCCACCTCGGCAAGCCGATGCTGCTCCTGCCCGAGCGGGCGCACGCCGAGCAGCTCATGAACAGCCACTTCCTCGCCGGCATGCGCTGCGGCGACTTCACGCTGCTCGAGCAGGTGACGCCGGCGCACGTGCGCCGGTTTCTCGAGCGGCTCGACGGCTTCCGGCCCGCGCTCGACGCCCTGGCCGGCCGGATCGACGGCACGGCCGACGTGGTGCGGGTCATCGAGCACCGGCTGCAGGCGGCGCGGCGGCCTGCGGAGCCAGATGCCGCACCAGTGCCGGGATGAGGGCCCGCAGGGCCCGGGCACGGTGGCTGATCACGGCCTTGACGGCGGGGGGCAACTCGCCGAACGTGCGGTGATATTCCGGCACGACGAACAGCGGGTCGTAGCCGAAGCCTCCGGCGCCGCTCGGCGCCGAGGCGATCCGCCCCGCGCAGGTTCCCGCCGACGTGGCCACGATCCCGCCGGCCGGATCGGCCAGCGCCGCGTGGCAGGCGTAGTGGGCGCCGCGGTCGGCGCCGCGGTGGTGCGCGAGCCGTTCGAGCAGCAGGGCGTTGTTCGCGGCGTCGGTCGCCCCGGCCCCGGAAAATCGGGCGGAGTAGATGCCGGGAGCGCCCCCCAGCGCGTCGACCACGAGGCCGCTGTCCTCCGCGAGCACCCAGGCGCCGAGGGCCCGCGCCTGCGCCGTCGCCTTGAGGGCGGCGTTCTCCGCGAACGAGCCGCCGGTCTCCTCCACCTCGACCGCGTGCGGCTCGTCGGCGAGCGAGCGGCAGGGGATGCCGAGCGGCACGAGCAGGTCGGCCAGTTCGCGGAGCTTGCCGGCGTTGGTGGAGCCGAGCACGAGCGTCGCGCGGCCTCCGTCCATCAGCGCCAGCCGCCCGGTGCCCGGGGCACGTCGATCGGCTTCGGCTTCACGTCGAGGAGGATGCCGTCGATCGCCCGCGGCATCACCGTGCCCGCGGCGAGCTTCTCCGCATCGGGGCCGAGCTCCCGGACGATGCGCCCGATCTCGGGATGCGCGGCCGGCGGGCCGCTCTCCTGCGGCACGGCGAGCTGGTCGAGGCTGCCGACACAGACGATGCTCGACTCGCGGTCGTGAAACTCCCAGGCCTGCCAGCCGGCCCGCCGGAGCGCCTCGGTGAGGCGATGGGCCTTGTCGGCCGCGTCCGCGAGCCGGCTCTCGAGCTTGAAGTCGTCGCTGCCGGTGATCGCCTTCTGGTCGACCGTGCCGGCCCCGGTGAACGTGGCCACGCGCACCGTGTAGCGGCCGGGGCAGTCGAGGAGGCTGTGCGTGACGTCGGCGTTCATCTCCACCACGAAGCGGTCGACCTCCTGCCGCGCGAAGAAGTCCTCGGGGAGCAGCGGGTTGGGGATCACGAAGGCCATGTGCATCGGCCCCTTGGCCGCGCCTCCGAGGCCGATCATCTTGCGGAAGTCGGAATACGCGCGGGTCTTGCCGGCCTCGCCCGCGAGCGCCCGGGGCTGGAGCCGCTTCACCGTGGCGAGCATCTTCTGGCCGCGCGGATCGTCGAACGACGCGAAGTCTCCCACCAGCACGGCCACCTCGGTGACCTGTGCCGCGTTCGCGTAGCGCATCGTCTTCGGCGAGCCGTCCGGATTGAGCCCGAGGCCCTGCTGCCGCCCCGTGTAGTCGAACGACTTTTCGTGGGTGTAGGCCTTGAGCTTGTGGTCGCGCCGCAGTTCCTGGACGAGCCGCCGGGCGTCGTCGCGGGCTCCCTCGCCGCGGAACGTGGTGGCGAGCACGAGCCAGGGGCCGTCCTTCTCCGCGAGGGGGAACATCGCGTCGGACGGCAGTTCGGCGGGGGCGAACCAGGCCGTGGGCAGCCAGCCGCCCTGGGCATGGGCCTCGGCCGCGGGGCAGGCCGCGGCGACCGCCGCCACGGCACAGGCCGCCAGGCCGCGCCATCGCGCGGCCGGCTCGACGGAGGTGGGGCATGACCGGATGGGCTGCATGAGTCGAGTCGCGGCGGGTCCGGACCGGGCGGGTCCGGACCGGGGGTCGACGCGGACGGTATCAGCCCCCGCCCACCGACGCCAGACCGATTGCCGCCCTGGGAAAGGGGTGGAGAATGGGGGACATGAGGAAGACCGTCGACCCCCTCACGACCACGTTGCTCGCGGCGCTCGGCCTGGTCTGGCTCGTGCTGCTCGTGGCCCCGCCCGCGGTGCTGCTCGTAGCGCGGCAGCGCTGGCTCACCTCGGTCGAGGGGGCCGAATCGCAGATGCAGTGGGATCGATTCCGCGCGGCGATGCGGGAGCAGGCCGGGCCGCAGGGGCCGGTGCAGCACAAGGTTCCCAAGAGCCCCGAGCCGCCGCTACGGGTGTGGCTGCGCGACTACGTCTGGCTGGCCGTGGCCGCGTGGCTGGTGCTCGGCGGCCCGCGACGGCCGTCGGCTACCGTCCGAGGATCAGCCGGGCCGTGAGCGCGACCACGAAGAACAGCACGAGCGTGATGCCGAGAACGCCGAGAAGCGATGACACGTGGGCGGGCTTG
>RGVT01000083.1 GCA_010027105.1 Planctomycetia bacterium | reverse complement strand
CGGCGATGAACTCCTTGAGTTTGGCGACCTCCTCGTCGGTCATGCTCGCCAGGGCGGAACCCTTGTCCTGGATCCCGGCGCGCGTGCAGATCTCGACCAGCTCCTTGCTGTCGATCTTGAGCTCTTTCGCCAGTGTGTAGATGCGAACTGCCACGCCTGCCTCGTCCGGTCCTCGAGACCGGTTTGTCATCCTCTCCGCCGTCGCTCTCCGAATCAAACCCCCGCACCAACCGGCCCGCGACGATCATGCGGCACCGTCGGGAACCGGCTCCCCTCCGGACGCCACCGCGTTCACGCCGCCTCCGGCGGCCAGCTTCGCCGCCTCCGCCGCGTCGGCCTCGGCCGTCGCCTTCTCGATCCGCTCCTGCTCGCGCTGCTTCCGCCGCTCGTCGGCGGCCGCGACCTCGGCGAGCTGGGCCCGCCGCTCGGCCTCCGCCACGATCGTATCCACGGCCTCCGCCGAGATCCCTCCGATCTCCATCAGATCGGCCGGCTCGATCACGGAGAGGTCGTCGTAGGAGAGGAAGCCCTCTCCCACGAGCCGTTCCGCGACGGAAGAGTCGAGCCCTTCGATCGAGGAAAATCCCGTCACGGCTCGCTCGATCTGCTGGTCGAGCTCCTCGCGGGTCATGATTTCGATGTCCCAGCCGCAGAGCTTGCTCGCCAGCCGCACGTTCTGACCGCGCCGACCGATGGCCAGCGACAGCTGATCCTCGCGGACGAGCACGATCCCGCGTCCGAGCATCTGACAGAGGATCACCTCGTCCACCTCGGCCGGCTGCAGGGCGTTGGGGACCAGCACCTGCAGGTCGTCGCTCCAGCGGACGATGTCGATCCGCTCGCCGCCCAGCTCCTCGACGATGTTCTTGATGCGGTTGCCGCGCACACCCACGCAGGCCCCGACGCAGTCCACCCGCGAATCGGAACTGATCACCGCCACCTTGCTGCGGTAGCCCGGCTCGCGGGCGATGGCCCGGATCTCGATCACCCCGTCGGCGATCTCGGGGATCTCCTGCTCGAAGAGCCGCTGCACGAGCTGGGGGCGGATCCGCGAGAGGATGATCTTCACGCGGCTGCCCACCTTGCGCACCTCGAAGATCGTTGCCCGGATCCGCTCGTTGGGATGATAGGCCTCGCCTGGAATCTGCTCGCTGCGGGGGAGGATGGCCTCGGTGCTGCCGAGGGTCACGGTGGCCGTGGCCCCCTCGAAACGCGTGACCACGCCGGAGACCATCTGGCCGATCTGCTCCTCGAACTCGTCGTGGATCGAATCCCGCTCCGCCTCGCGGATCTTCTGGATGATCACCTGCTTGGCGGTCTGGGCCCCGATGCGGCCCGACAGTTCCTGCGTGTCGAGTTCCACGCCGTCGCGCGTGCCGCTCACCCGGCCGTCGGTGCGGTCGATCGAGATGTTGATCAGCGCCTCCTCGCCGTACTGCCGCGCGAGGGCCGTCACGAGCGCCGCCTCGATCGCCTGGAAGACGATCTCCGTGTCGATGTTCTTGTCGCGATGGATCGCGTCGACGATGCGGAGGATTTCTTCGGGCTTCATGGGGTTCTCGGGGTTCGCTTCGCGGACCTGTCGGCCTGTGGTCGAACCGCTGGCGTGCCGGCGAACCGACGCCATGAACGACCTGGGCGCCGCAGCCTCCCCGGGGGAAGGCTTGGAAGCGTATCCGAGAACCAGCAGCCAAACGACCTCGACGCAACCCGTGAAAGGTATTGCACCTGCGACGAACTGTCAAGCAACACGGGGCCGCTCAGGCCGTGAGCTGCCAGCCCCGGATCACGACGGCTCCCGCCTGCCCCTGGGGCGTGACCGCGGTCGAGACGAACACGTCGCCGGCGGGCTCACCGCCGCGGGCCGGCCGCACCGGGCACTCCGGGTCGGCCGTGTCGTGGTTGAGGAGCGGAAACAGCGCCCCCTCCCGCAGCGCCAGGAGGCTGGCGACGCACTCGACCACGCCGCCTCCCGCGCCCAGATTGCCGAAGTGGCTCTTGGCGGCCACCGTGGGCACCGTCGTCGCCGCGGAGCCGAGGGCGTCGTGCAACGCGGCGGACTCCTCCCGATCACCCGTCACGGTGCTCAGGCCGTGGGCGTGCACGTGGCCGAGCCGGTCCGCCGCCACCCCCGCCATCTCCAGGGCCCGCCGCAGCGCGAGCCCCACCGCCCGGCGCCGCACTCCGACGCCCGAGGCCACGCTCGCCTGGCGGGCCGCGTGCCCCGCGACCTCGCCGTAGATCCGCGCGTCGCGGGAGCGGGCGTGCTCCAACTCCTCGAGCACGAGGACCGCCGCCCCCTCCCCGAGCACCATCCCCCGGCGCCGCCGGTCGAAGGGCCTGCTCCACCGGGTCGGATCGTCGTCGCCGAAGGCCACCTGCTCGCTCTGCAGCGCGTGCACGGTCTTCATGGGATGGACCCGGGTTCCGGTGGCGCCGGCGAGCATCACGTCGGCCGCCCCGCGCCGGATCGTCATCATGGCCTCGCCGATCGCGACGTGGCCGCTGGCCTCGCGCAGGGTGACCGAATTGCTCGGCCCGCGCAGGTCGTTGTAGATGGCGATGTGGCTGGCCGGCATGTTGGGCAGATACTTGAGCAGCCAAAGCGGGTTCAGGAGCGGCAGGCCGTCCACCGCCCAGCGGTCGAACGCGAAGCCTCCGTCCGCCGCCCGGCAGGCGGCCACCGCCGCCGTGAAGTCCTCCGGCAGCGTCAGCATGTAGTCGGAGCCGAAGACGCAGCCAAACCGCTCCGGGCGGTGCTGCTCGGCCGTGATCCCGCAGTCGTGCAATGCCCGCTGCGCGGCCGCCACCGCCATCTGGCTCTCGCGGCACATCACCTTGAGCCCCTTGCGGATCGCCTTCTTGCGCTCGCCGTCGAGGGGGCCGAAATTCTCGATCTCCCCGGTGAACTCGCGGGCCTCGGCGGCGTGCCGCAGCGGCAGCCCCTCGGCCGGAAACATCCGCAGTGGGCCGACGGCGCTCGTGCCGGAGGCGAGCCCCCGCCAGAGCGACTCGAGCGTGAGGCCGAGCGGGCAGACCACCCCCATCCCGGTGATGACGACGCGACGCTCCGCGGCGGCTGGCATGATCGGATTCGACCGGGGGGGTGAGGAGGGCGGGGATCGCCGATTATGGCGCAGAACCGAGCCGCGGCTCCACCACCACGACCACGTCGGTCCGCTTGGCGTCGGCCAGCAGCGTGGCCGATGCGGCGGTATTCTGCCCGGGCACGGGCCAGGGTACCAAGCCCAGCCCCACGACGAGCACCTGGCCGGCGGGCCAGCGGAACCGTTCCCCCACGCGCACCGCCGCGATCTGCGGCACCTGCACCTGCACCGTCCGCCGGTCACCGGCAGGCACGGGCACCGTCACCGCCGCCATCCGCTCCACCTGGTCGATCCGGCAGCGGAACACGGCGTCGACCGAGGTGCCGTCGCGGGACAGGAGCGGCTGGACGTCGAGCGTCATCCCCTCGTCGCAGGCGCCGCCGAGCGTCTGCCATCCCGGCCAGGCGTCGGCCCGCGGGAGCACGTCCTGCACGTAGGGCCGCTTCCTGCCCCCCGACACCACCGCGGGCAGGCCGTTCGCGGCGAGCACCGGCCCCGTGGGCAGTTCCACGCAGTCGGCCCGGCGGCGCAGGATCGCCACCAGCACGGCCGCCTCCTCGCGGGCCATGATCCAGGCCTGGACGCCAGGCGTCGCCGCCGGGATCGGCTGGAGGAGCGCCCGGGCGTCGTTCCGCCACGCCGGGCTGCCGACGCCGAACACGCGGATGGAAAACCTGTGCGGAGCGGCCGCATCCGCCGTGAACCGCTCCGCGATCTCCGCCACGCGGGCCTGCATCGCGGGGGTGTGGTAGCACCGCAGCCGCGACTCGTCGGCGGACAGCGACGCCACCACGTCGCCGTGCCAGCCGGCGTACCCCGTCTCCTGCAGCACCCAGTCGACGACGTGCCGCTGGCTCCCTACGCCGTTCCGGTTCACGAACGGCGAGATATCGTACGTCTTCCACACCTGCCCGGCATCCCCCGGCAGCTGCGCCGAAACCGTGCCACGGGCGGCACCGATCGCGACGACCAAGAGCAGGAATCGCCAGACGCGAGGCATGCAGAAGCTCCCGGAGATCTGGAATGTACGCCGTCGATCGCGTCCATGAACAGGGCGGAAGGCTCGCGCGTGTCGCGCCGGCTTCGGGCTCCCCAGACCCCGTCGCCGTTTCCGGCGAGACGGTCGGGGCAGCCCCGAGCCGCGTTGGGCGAGTCACATGCATGACAGGCTGAAGCCTGTCCCACATGACGGCACGGGGCAGCCCCGAGCCGCGTTGGGCGAGTCACATGCATGACAGGCTGAAGCCTGTCCCACATGACGGCACGGGGCAGCCCCGAGCCGCGTTGGGCCCACAGAGTCATCAACAACCGAATCCTGTCCTACACGCGGCGCAGGAGGAGGCTCGCGTTGTGGCCGCCGAAGCCGAAGCTGTTGCTCATCGCCACGTCGACCCGCGCCTCGCGGGCCACCTTCGGCGTGTAGTCGAGGTCGCAGGCAGGATCGGGATTGTCGAGGTTGATCGTGGGGGAGATCACGCCGCGCGAGAGCGTGAGGGCGCACACGACGAGTTCGATGCCGCCGCTGGCGCCCAGCGTGTGGCCGAGCTGGCTCTTGGTGCTCGAGATCGCGAGCTTCCCGGCGTGTCCGCCGAACACCCGCTTGATGGCCGCGGTTTCCGCCGCGTCTCCGAGCGGCGTGCTGGTGCCGTGGGCGTTGATGTACTGCACGGCGTCGGGGGCGAGCGACGCGTCCCCGAGGGCCATCGCCATCGCCCGGGCCGCACCCCGCCCCTCCTCGTCGGGCTGCGTAATGTGGCCGGCGTCGCCGCTGGCGCCGTACCCGATCAGCTCGCCGTAGATCCGCGCGCCGCGCTTCCGGGCGTGCTCGAACTCCTCGAGCACCACCACGCCCGCCCCCTCGGAGAGCACGAAACCGTCGCGGTCGGTGTCGAAGGGGCGGCTGGCCTGCTGCGGGGCGTCGGTGCGGAAGGAGAGGGCGCGCATGTTCTGAAAGCCGGCCAGGCCGATCGGCGTGAGGGCCGCCTCGCTGCCCCCCGTGACCATCACGTCGGCGTCGGCATACTGGATGGCCCGCAGCGCCGCGCCGATCGAGTTGGCGGCGCTGGCGCACGCCGTGGCCACGGCGAAGTTCGGGCCCTTGATGCCATACAGGCTCGAGACGTGACCGCTGGCGGAGTTCACCATCAGCTTGGGGATCGTGAAGGGGGAGACCTTGTCGATGCCCTTGTGGAGCAGCCGCTCCTCCTGCACCTCGAACTCCCACAGCCCGCCGATGCCCGAGCCGATCACGACGCCGCAGCGGAACGGCTCCTCGTTCGCGAAGTCGAGCCCGGAGTCGGCCACGGCGTCCTTCGCCGACGCGATCGCGAACTGCGTGAACCGGTCGAGCCGCTTGAGCTCCTTCGGGTTCGCGATCTCCTCCTTCTCCGGCTCCCAGGGCACCTGGCCGCCGAACTGCACGCGGTAGCCCGCGACGTCGAACAGCGAGATCGGACCCACGCCGCTCTCGCCGCGCACGACGCGATCCCAGAAGACTTCCACGGGACGGCCCAAGGGGGTGACGACACCCAGGCCCGTCAGCGCGACGCGTCGCTTCATTCAACGCACCGTCACGACTGATGCTTCTCGATGAACTCCACCGCCTGGCCGACGGTCTGGATCTTCTCGGCCGCATCGTCGGGGATGTTGATCTCGAACTCTTCCTCGAGCTCCATGACCAGCTCGACGGTGTCGAGTGAATCGGCACCCAGGTCGTTGATGAACGACGTCTCGGGGGTGATCTGCTCCTTGCTCACTCCGAGCTGCGAAGCCACGATGTCGATCACGCGCTCTTGGACTGAAGCCACCTTGTGAATCCTCCTGCAACTGGCTGGCCGGTGCGTCGGCCTTCCCTGACTATGGGCCCAGATATACCCGTTGCCCGTCCGCGATGTCCAGCCCGGGAAAACCCGCGCTCCTACCCGATCAGGCCGCCGTCGATCGTGAGCACCTGCGCGGTGACGTACCCCGCGGAGGGCGCCACCAGGAACAGCACCGCCTCGGCCACCTCCCACGCCTCGCCGAGCCGCTTGGCGGGCACCCGCTTCTTCACCTCGTCGAGCAGCACCGGCCCGAGGGCCGCCGTCATGTCGCTGGCGACGAAGCCCGGAGCCACGGCATTGACCGTGATCTTGCGGCCGGCGAGCTCCTTGGCGACGGTGCGGGTGAGGCCGACGAGCCCCGCCTTCGAGGCGGAGTAGTTGGCCTGCCCGGGATTCCCGATCAGGCCCGAGACGCTCGCCACGTTCACGATCCGCCCGTAGCGCTGCTGCATCATCGGCCGGCTCGCGGCCCGCATGAAGAGGAAGGGGCCGCGCAGGTTGGTGGTGATGACGTCGTCCCACTCCTCGTCGCTCATGCGCGGCAGCAGCGTGTCGCGGGTGACGCCGGCGTTGTTGACGAGGATGTCGACCCGGCCGAGCTTCCCGTGGATCGCCTCGACCACCGCCTGCACGTCCGTCGCCTGCGACACGTCGCAGGGAAACGCCTCGGCCGCGCCGCCCGCCGCCCGGATCGCGGCCGCCACGTCGGCGAGCTTGCCGGCGCTGCGGGCGACGAGGGCCACCGTGGCACCGTTGGCGGCGAGTGTTTCGGCGATCGCCCGGCCGATCCCCTGCGAGGCGCCTGTGACGATCGCGACCTGGCCCGCCAGGTCCACCTTCATTCGCCCGGCCGCGGGTGCCGCGTTCGCCGCGGGCTGCGTCTGCCTGTCTTCCGCCATCGCTGTCCCTCCCGGGAAATGCCGCCGGTCGCGGCCCGCGGCCGTCAGTCGAACACGCCGTGGCAGGCGACGCCGCGGTCGATCCGCTTCATGAGCCCGCGGAGCACGCGGCCGGGCCCGACCTCCCAGACCGTCCGCACGCCCTCGGCCAGCAGATGTTCCACGGACGCCTGCCATTCGACAACCCCGACGACCTGCCGGGCGAGGAGGGCCCTGATTTCCGCCGGGTCGGCGTGGGGGCGGGCGTCGACGTTGCTCACCACGGGAATCCGCGGCGGGCGCACGTCCGTCGCCTCGAGGGCGGCGCGCAGCCGGGCCACGGCGGGTTCCATCATGACGGTGTGAAACGCGCCCGCGACCTCGAGCGGCACGCATTTCATCGCCCCGGCCGCGGCCGCGGCCGACTCCAGCCGCCGGCAGGCTGCGACCGATCCGGAGGCGACGACGTTGCCGGGGCAGAGCACGTTGGCGACACCGAGCACGTCGTCGCCCCGGGCCTCGTCGCAGAGCGCCGCGACCCTCGCCCGGTCGAGGCCGAGGACCGCGACCATCGCGCCGGGACGCCGTTCCGCGCACTCCTGCATCGCCCGCCCGCGCACGTCGACGAGCCGCACGGCGTCGTCGAAGTCGAGCGCCCCGGCGAAGACGAGCGCGGTGTACTCACCCAGCGAGAGGCCTGCCGTGAGCGAGGCCCCGACGAGCGCGGCTTCGCCGCGGCTGCGGAGCACCTCGAGGAGCGCCAGGCTCGTGACCAGGATGGCGGGCTGGCTGACGGCCGTCGTGTTGAGGCGGTCGGCCGGGCCCTCGGCGCACAGGGCCCGGAGGTCGTAGCCCAGGATGCCGTTGGCCCGCGCGAAGAGCGCGGCGGCGGCAGGATGCTCCACGCACCACGCCCCCACCATGCCCACCACCTGCGCCCCCTGGCCGGGAAAAACGATCGCCGTGCGGCTCCCGGCGGCGGGCCCCGTGTCGGCCAAGGCTCAGTCCCCGGTCTTGAGGACGGCCCGGCCCATGTAGTGGCCGCAGGTGCCGCAGATGCGGTGCGTGGGCACCGCCTTGCCGCAGGTCGGGCAGAACGTCAGCTGCCGCGGCGTGAGGAAATCGTGGGCGCGGCGGGACCGCGTCTTCTGGTTCGACTGGCGTCGCTTGGGAACGGCCATGGATCACCTGCACACTGGAGAGGGCAGCCGACTCTAGCCGCCGTGGCTCCGCCCGGTCAATCCGCCGGCTCAAAACAGGCTGTTTTGGCGCCCCTGCTGCGGCGGCACCCCGAGGTGCTCCTCCCCCTTGGCCGTGAGCCGCCGGCCCCGGGGCGTGCGGATCACGAGTTCGCACCGCAGCAGGAACGGCTCGACGTCGTCCTCGAGCGTGTCGGCCGCGGAACTCATCGTGTGGGCGATCGCCTCGATCCCCACCGGCCCGCCGCCGAACACCCGCTGGATCGTCTCCAGATACTTGCGGTCGAAGCCGTCGAGGCCGAGCTCGTCGATCCCCTGCATCTCGAGCGCCGACCGGGCGATCTCCACGTCGATCGCCCCGCCGGCCCGGCTCGTCGAGAAATCGCGGATCCAGCGCAGCCGGTTGTTGGCCAGCCGCGGCGTGCCCCGGCTCCGCCGGGCGATCTCGTCGGCCGAGGCGTCGTCCATCGGCATCGCGAGCTTCACCGCCGACCGCCGCACGATCTCGGCGAGTTCGGCCGGCGAGTAGTAGTCGAGGTGCTCGCGGATCACGAACCGGTCGCGGAGCGGCGCCGAGATGAGCCCGGCCCGCGTCGTCGCCCCCACGAGCGTGAACGGCCTCAGCGGCATGTTGATCGTGCGGGCCGCGACGCCGTCGCCGAGCGTGATGTCGACCCTGAAATCCTCCATCGCGGGATAGAGAAACTCCTCCACGGCGATCGGCAGCCGGTGGATCTCGTCGATGAACAGCACCGAGCCCTCGGAGGCGTTCGTGAGATACGGCAGCAGATCCTTGGGTGCCGCGAGCGCCGCGCCGCTCGCGATCTGGAGCGTGGTGCCGAGCTCGCGGGGAATGCACGTGGCGAACGTCGTCTTCCCGAGCCCGGGCGGCCCGTCGAGCAGGATGTGGCCGAGCGTCTCGCCGCGCTTCCGCGCCGCGTCGATCGCGATCGAGAGCCGCTCGTGCACGGCCCGCTGCCCCACCATCTCGTCCATCCGCTGCGGCCGCAGCGCGCGATCCTCCACCGGCTGTTCGTCTGCCGCCTGGACGCTGGGCTCGCGGAAACTCGTCATGGGATCACCGCCGTGCAGCGTAGCCGATCTCCGGTGAGTCGGTCACTGTACCCCGGGCCGAAATCGCCCAACCCGGCTCGGGGCTGCCCCGACCGTCTCGCCGAACGTTCGCTCCGGGCATCCTGCCCTGCGCTCACTCGTATCTGCCTGCGCTCTCGGCATCCTGCCTTCGCTGGCAGAT
>RGVT01000082.1 GCA_010027105.1 Planctomycetia bacterium | reverse complement strand
GGCTTGGCGAACACCCGTTTCCAGTCGGCCGCGATCCCCACCACCTGCCAGCCGTAGCGTTTCGCGGCGTCGAGCGAGGCGTTCGTCGGCTCGTCGTAGGCCATCTCGCGCTCGCCGTCGTCGTGGTGCACGAGCAGCTGGAGGTTCGGCCTCGGGCCCGACTGCGACCAGCGCAGCATCGCCACGTCGCCGGCCGTGCCCACGTTGCCCGCCGCGAGGATCGGCCGGCGGCCGATCTGCTCGCCGATGCTGACGGGCTTGCGCCCCTCGTCGTTGAGCACCTCGAGTTCGGGCTGCACGACGAGCGCGAGCCTGCGGTTCGGCGAGGCGTCGGGGGGCAGCGGCTCGGCCGGGTCCATCTCCCGCATCTCCGTCGTCGACCGCGACGCGATCACGCGGTCGGGCCCGATGCCATACCAGGCGGCGGCCGCCGGCCGCATGAAGTGGACGCCGCTGCCCGAGCAGATCCAGACCGAGAATTCCTTCGACTCGAGCAGCGCCACGAGCTCCTTCATCGGCTGGAACGTGACGTCGCCGAACGGCACGTCGAACGCCGGGTGGCGGGCCGTGGCGAGGAACTCGCGGACCTCCGCCTCGAGGCTCTCCTCCGTCGCTCCGGCGAGCGTCGCGAACGAGAGCTGGGCGAAGAATTTCTTGCCGAGCCTGCGGACGAACTCGAGGTCGCCCCCGCTGAGGGTGGCGTAGGGCTCCTCGTGGGCGAGCTCGGGATGGGCGGCCACGAACTTCCGCACGCGGTCGATCAGGAACGCGCCGTGCACGATCGGCTTCTCGCACACGAGCGTGCCGTCGTGGTCGAACACCGCCACGCGCTCCTCCGGTGGCACGAACGTGGCCGACCCGGGCCGGGTGACGTCGGCCACGAACGCCAGGATCCGCCGCTTGGCGGGGCCGTCGTTCCAGCTCGGCAGCGGGTCGGCGAACGGCGCGGGGGGCGCGACGCCGGGCACGCCGGCCGGCTCCGGGGCGAGGGCCAGAAACGGCCGGGCCTCCGCGAACAGGCGGCCGAGGCCGCCCGTCGGGGCGGCGAGCCCGTCGCCGGATCGCTCGTCGGGGTGCATGACGGTCTCCTCGTCGACAGGCCGCGTGATTGCGGGCTGCCGCGGGCAATGTACCCTGGGGGCGCGGTCGGTTCACCCCCGTGCCGGCCCGGGGATTTTCCAACTCTACGGAGCGCTCGAACATGTCTCGCCCCCTCCCGTGCCCGTGCGCCGCGTCGCTCGCCGCGGTCCTGCTCGCCCTCGTCGCCCCCGGCGCCCGTGCCGACGTCGCGCTCAACAACATGTTCGGCGACCACATGGTGCTCCAGCAGGGCATCCAGAACAAAGTCTGGGGCAAGGCCGATCCCGGCGAGAGCGTCACCGTGACGCTCGGCGGGCAGACGAAGACCGCGACCGCCGGCGCCGACGGCGCCTGGCACGTGCTCCTCGACCCGGTGATGGAATACGGCGGGCCGCACACACTCGTCATCAAAGGAAAAAACACCGTCACGTTCAACGACGTCCTGATCGGCGAGGTCTGGGTGTGCGCCGGGCAGTCGAACATGCAGTGGAGCGTGAACCAGGCGAACGACCCCGACCTCGAAAAAGCCGGCGCGAAATTTCCGAACATCCGCCTCATCTCGGTGCCGCAGGTGGGCACGCAGGAGCCGCAGTGGAACTTCACGGGGAAGTGGCAGGCCTGCTCGCCGGAGACCGTGGGCGAATTCTCGGCGGTCGGCTTCTTCTTCGGCCGCCAGCTCCACCAGACGCTCGGTGTGCCGATCGGCCTCATCGACAACGCCTGGGGTGGCAGCGCCGCCGAGGCGTGGGTGAAGCGCGAGAAGTTGGCCGCGCATCCGACGCTCAAGGCGATCCACGAGCGCTGGCTGAAGGAGGAGGCGAACCTCGAGACCGCGAAGGCAGAGTTCGAGAAGAAGCTGGCCGAATGGACGGCGGCCGCCGGCAAGGCGAAGGCCGAGGGCAAGCCCGAGCCGCCGGGCAAGCCGCAGCACCCCGACGCCCGCATGACCGGCAACTCCCGCCCGGGCAACATCCACTCCGGCGTCCTCACGCCGTCGATCGGCTACGGGATCAAAGGCGCGATCTGGTATCAGGGGGAGAGCAACGCCGGGCGCGCCTACCAATACCGCGAGCTGTTTCCGTTCATGATCCAGTCGTGGCGCGACGAGTGGGGGCTCGGCGACTTTCCCTTCTACTGGGTGCAACTGGCCGACTACAAAGCCGAGAAGCCCGAGCCGGCCGAGAGCGACTGGGCGGAGCTCCGCGAGGCCCAGACGATGACGATGAAAAAACTGCCGAACACGGGCGAGGCGGTGATCATCGACAGCGGCGAAGGCAAGGACATCCATCCCAAGAACAAGCAGGACGTCGCCAAGCGGCTGGCCCGGTGGGCCCTCGCCGAGACCTACAAGGTGCCCGCGATCCCCTGCCGCAGCCCGCTCTACAAGGGAATGGAGAAGCAGGGCTCGAAGATCGTGCTCGCATTCGACAACGTGGAGGCGAAGGCCGGCGGCTGGCGGCCGTTCGACGTCGCCGAGCCGCGTGGCTTCGCGATCGCCGGGGCCGACAGGAAGTTCGTGGCGGCCGGTGCAAAAATCCTGCCCGACGGCCGGATCGAGGTCTGGAACGACGCCGTAACCGAGCCCGTGGCCGTCCGCTACGCCTGGGCCGACAACCCCGTGTGCAACATGTACACGGCCGCGGGCCTGCCGCTGACGCCGTTTCGCACCGACGATTTTCCCGGGGTGACGGCCGACAAGAACTGACGCTGCCCCCTCCCTCCCCGTAGGACAGGCTTCAGCCTGTCAACCCGCACTCCGCGGACTGCCCCCAATGCACGGTTTTCCCCGTATCGGGTAGACTGCCGCCATTTGAACTACGGAACCACGGAGGGTTTTGTCGTGACACACGCCCGCTCGACCGGTCTGGCCGCCCTGGGGCTCGTCGCGCTCGCCGGCTGCGGATCCCGCCCGGCCGTCGAGGAGGGCCGCGCCGACGTCCCGGCCCGCGCGACGGCGTCGGCCGACCCGGCCCGGCCGCTGCTGCGGCCGCTGCCGCAGGTGATCACCAAGCCGAAGCCCTTCCGGCTGCCCGACGTGATCGGCGCCGTGCCGTCGCTCGAGCCGGCCACGATGAACGCCCGGAACGAACTGGTGCTGCCCGCGGCACCGCGCGAACCGGCCCGGGCCGCGGCGTCGGAGGCCCGTCCCGCCGTCGCAGAGGTGGCGGCGATGCTCCGCGACTACCTCGGGGCCTTCAACCGCCACGACCCGGCGGCCCTGGCGGCGCATTGGGCGGCGGACGCCGAGAACGTCGATCTCGAGTCGGGCGAGACCACCCGCGGCCGGGCCGCCGTGGAGGAGGTCTTCCAGGCGCTGTTCGCGGAGGACCGCGGCGCCACGATCGACATCGACGTGGAGTCGATCCGCCCGCTCCGCGACGACGTGGCGCTGGTCGACGGCGTGTCGCGGATCGCCTTCACGGGCGCCGCCGCAGCCGGGCCGCACGAGGCGGGCAGCCGGTTTTCGGCGGTCGTGGTCAAGCAGGCGGGCCGGTGGATGATCGAGAGCGTGCGCGAGGCTCCGCTGCCGGCTTCGCGGGCCGCGGCGCCCGCCGCCCGGCCGCTCGACGCGCTCGACTGGCTCGTCGGCGCCTGGGAGGACGTGGGCGACGGCGTGACGGCGTCCACCCGCTGCTTCTGGAGCCCGGGCCGGGCATTCCTGGTGCGCGATCACGCGGTGGCCTTCGACACCTCCGCGGTGCGGCCCGCCGCCGGCGACGATTCGATACCCGGCCTGCTGCCCCCCGGCACCGGCGGCAGCCGCGCGATCACCGAGATCATCGGCTGGGACGCAGACCGCGGTGAGGTGCGGTCGTGGCTGTTCACGTCGGAGGGCCGGTTCTGCGAGGCCACGTGGACGCAGGAGGGCGGGGCCTGGAGGGTTCGGTACGCCGGTGGCGGCCCCGACGCCGCCGCCACGGGCAGCCTGCTCGTCGCCCGCGCCGGCCCCGACGAACTCGCGGTCCGCTGCGACGACGACGGTCTCGCCGACCTCATGCCTCCGGCCTGCGACTTCGTCCGCACGGCGCGGCCGGGCCCGTCCGACTGACGGCCCGATGCGACGGATCCTCGACGGCGCCGCCAACGCGTTCCCGCGCCGTGGCCCACGTGGGGGCATGACAGGCTGAAGCCTGTCCCACGTGGGGGCATGACAGGCTGAAGCCTGTCCTACTTGCGTGGGCCGGATTTCGTCGTCGCCACCTGCGGGCGCTTCAGGAAGTAGACCTTCGGGTCGTCCACCACCCAGGGGGTGCTCCAGGTCTTGCCATCGTCCTGCGAGCAGACGTTGTAGAAGAACGTCTTCAGCCACTCGGTGCGGTAGCCGTAGGGGAACTGCGACGTGACGTGGTCGTCCATCGTGAGGTCGTCGACGCCCTGGCTCGCGAAGTAGTGAATCATGCCGTCGGGCGAGAAGGACAGGCCGAGCGTCCACCAGCCGAGCTGGTCGACCGTGATCGAGGGGCCGCGGATCTCGCCGCCGTTCTTGCCGCTGCGGACGCGGATGTAGGCCAGCTCGGGCGTGTTCTTCTTGGGGTTGGCCTTCTCGTAGCAGATGAACATGCCGGGCCAGTATTCCTCGAGGCCCCAGCGGCCCTCCTGCGGATGGTCGTCGCCGGTGATGATGGCGTGCGTGAAGCAGCCGGCGCGGAAGCCGAACGACGGGCCGGACCGCTTCTCCCACTGCTCGAACGGGGGCAGATAGACCCGCGTCACGATGCTCGGGCTGTCGGCCACGGAGATGCCGCGGCCCAGCGAGCGGCTGGCGGCGAAGATCAGGTCGTCCTGTTGCATCTGATAGGTGACCCGCCCCGGGATGCCGGCGTGGAGCGTCGAGATGAGCAGGCCGTGCGTGCTCCCCTCGAGGCCGGGGCTCGGGAGCGGGATCCGCTTCACGACGTCGGGCGTGCCGCGCTTGGGGCCCTCGAACCAGAGGCGGTTCTTGCTCCAGCCCATGGGCCCGCGCATCCGCTTGTCCTGCTCCTCGGAACTCTTGGGGTGGTTGTAGTTCCAGGTCCACTGCTCGTCCTCGAAGTCGTCGGTCGCACCCTTGGCGAGCGTGCCGGTGCCGGGCACGAGGACCGGCCTCTTCGGCGCGGCCGGCTTGGCGGCGGCCGCCGGGTCGGCGGCCCGGCCGGAAGAGGCGACGAGCACGAGGGCGGCCAGCGCCGCGGCCGCCCGTCGGGAACGAATCCAGCTCCGAATCCGACACGTCCCTGCCACCATGGAACTCCCCTGCAATGCCCCGGTTGCCGCCGGCCGACTCCGGCCTCTCGGGGGGAAATCGGCGGCCGAAGCGGCGGGAATGGAAGGGTCCGCTGCGGGCCGGCCGCAGTCGGGGCCGCTTGCCACGGCCGCCCAGACTGCCCGGTCGACGGCGCCGCGCGGCGGCCGGCAAAGTCCTCTGGAACGGCGGGGTCTTTCCCGTCACAACTCCCGCCGCCCGCCCCGTCACGGCGGGTGTTCTTCCGGCGTGTCGTCATGCGTCTCGCATTCGTGCTCGTGCTCGTGCTCGGTTCGGTCGCGGGGCTCCCCGGAGCGGGCGCGGCCGACGCTCCCCCGCCCGGCCAGCCGCGGTCGCTGATCCGCTCGGTGGGGGAGATCGCCGCCGCCGAACGCGACAAGCCGTGGGCCGGGCTCGTCACGTCGCGGGCGCCGGAGGTGCTGCGCGAGCAGTTCCGGCTCGATCGCGGCGCGGGGCTGGTGGTCGAATCGGTGGCCGCCGGCTCGGTCGCCGAGAAGGCCGGGCTGCAGCGGCACGACCTGCTCGTGTCGGTCGACGGGCAGCTGCTGATCCTGCCCGAACAACTCACGATGCTCCTCGAGGCCTCGGCCGCCGACGCGCCGCTCGAGTGCCGCCTGTTCCGCGCGGGAGTCGAGCGGACGGTATCGCTCGCGAAGCGGCCGGCCGCGGCGCCGGAAGGTGGCCTCAAGCCCGCCCAGTCGGCGCTCGACCTCCTGCCCAGGAAGCGGCAGCCTCCCGTCGGCACGGTGACGCGGCTGACCGACGGCACGCTGCAGCGCCGCGACGCCGACTACACGGTGAAGCTCACGCCGGGGGAGGAGCCGCGGCTGGTGGTGCGGGACGCCCGTGGGCGGATCGTGTTCAACGGCCCGATCGACACCCCCGAGCAGCAGAGCCTCGTGCCGCCCGACGTGCGCGGCCGCGTCGGGGAACTCGAGCGGCTCGCCGCCCGCCAGGCGGAAGGCGGGCCGGCCGAGGCGTCCGCCGGCCGCGACCGGCCGCCCGCGGTCCGGATCGGCAGGCTCGAGATCGAGCCGATCGAGGTCCGGTGAGCCGCCGGGTCACCAGCGCACTTCGGCCACGTCGCGCGACCAGCTGCGCTCGGCTGCGTGCGAGCCACCGCCACCCGCACCGCCGCCGCCGAACACCGACCGCCACGGATCGGGGCCGGTGAACGTGCCTCCCGGCAGCGAGATCACCCACGGGCCGGCGCCGCGGGCCATCCGCTCGAACGAGTCCTGCATCTGCCGGCGCTGGACCTCCTGCAGCCTCCGCTGCCGGCGCCGCTCCGCCTCGGCCGTGGCCGCCGCGTAGGCCTCGCGGGCGAGGGCCGCCGCCTCCGCCGAGGCCTTGATCGAATCCTCGTAGCGCTGGCGTTCGACGAGCGCCTGCGCGCGGTCGAGGGCGGTGGTCGCGGGTCGCACGTCGGCCGAGATCCCCTCGGCATACCAGGCCGCCGCCCGGCGGATGAGTTCGTCGGTCTCCTCGATCTCCGCCAGTGCCTGCCGCGCGAGCCGGTCGTCCTCCGCGGCGAACTCCTCGGCCCGGCCGGCGGCGGTGTCGGCGGCGTCGACGAGTCGGCCGGCCTGGAGAAGGTCGGGCCGCGGGGCCGCGAGGCCGCGGTCGGCGAGCTGCACGAGGCGGCCGGCCTCGCGGCAGTGTTCGTTGGCCCGCACGCGGTCGGTCCGCTGGCGTTCGAGCCGGGCCGTCAGCCCCGCGATCCGCCGGGCCGTGTCGGCGGTCCGCACGGGGAGCGAGGCCAGCAGGGCGTCGAGTTCCTGCCGCCGGTCGGTGACCGCCGCCTGGCACCCCTCGACCCACGATTCCTGGCGCTCCGCCTCCTCGAGGAGCGCCAGCGCCTTGAAATAATGCTGCCGCGGCGGCTCGGCGGCCCCCTGCGCCTCGGCGATCATCCGCCGGATCCGCTCCAGCCCCTCGTCGGCCTTGGCGACGTTGTCGGCGAGGTCGGCCCAGGAGCTCTCCGCGTAGGCCTCGGTCAGGAGCTCGAGGGCCCGCACCGTGGCCCCGCGCCGGCCGGCGAGCGCCTCCAGGCGGGCCGCGCAGGCCGGCAGCAGGTCGTCGATCCTGGCCTTGGCCGCGACGATGCTCTCGAGGATCGCGAGCGCCTCGGCGGTGTGCTTCTCGGCGTGCTCGAGATGCTTGCCGGCCCCCTCGACCTCGCCCGCGTCGAGCAGCTGCGCCGCGAGGGCCGCGTGCTCGCGGGCCTTGGCCACGCGGGCGGCGGGATCGGCGCCGGGCTCGGTGAGCAGCCAGCCCTCCGCCCGCCTGGCCTGGATCTTCCGCTCGGCCTCGGCGGCCGCGGCGCTCGCCTTCTGCCGCCGGTCGTCGGCGGCCTCGAAGGCGTCGAGCCGGGCCGCGAGCGTCCGGAGCCCGGCCGCTGCCGCCTCGAGCCGGCCGCGGGCCTCGACGGGATCGCTCTCGAGATCGTGCCGCGCGAGCGAGAGGCTCCGTGCCGCCGCCGCGCTCGCCGACTGGAACACGGCCCCCGACCTGCCCCGCGCGGAGAGCTTTTCGATCCGCTCGCCGGTCGCCGCCACCCCCGTCTCCAGGTCGGCGGCGAGCGCCCGCGCCTTCTCGTGGGCCTGCTCGAGCACGTCGAGCGGTGCGCGGCACTCCCCGGCCACGGCGTCGAGCGGCGGCCGGGCCTCGGCCGAATCGAGCAGGCGGATGCACTCGTCGGCCGACGCGGTGCCGAGGAACCATTCGGAGTCGAGCTGCTTCTGCGCCTGCTCCCACACGTCCATCAGGGCGAGCCAGCGCTCGCGGGAGCGCCGGATCGCCCCCTGCACCGCGTCGTAGGTGGCCCGGGTCTGCCCCTGCATCGGCGTCTGGAAGTCGGCGTCGGTGTGTGGCAGGAGCCTGTGCCGCTCCTGCTGGGCGTCGAGCAGGTCGGAGAGGGCCACCACCTCCTGCTTGAAGGTGGCGAGCTTCGTGCGGGCCTCGCGCACGCGGTGCTCGTGTCGCGTGCGCTGCATGAAGAACGTCACGACCCCCGCGAGCGCCCCGAGGCCGAGAATCGTGAGTGGGAGCGTGCGCGTGCGGAACACCCGCGCCGCCTCGACCCGGGCCCGCGCGCGATCCTGCCGCTCCTGCACCCAGGCCTCGGTGGCGTCGACGAGCGCCGCGACGGCGTCGTCGTAGAGGCCGTCCTTCGCCGGCGGCAGGAACGCCTTCTCGATCAGTTCCTCCTGGATCGTGAGCGGATCGAGGCCGCTCGACACCTCGAGGGCCCACGGGGCCCGCATCGCGATCGAATGTCCCTGCATGTCGAGCACGATCGTGACGTCGCCCGCCGGATCGTAGCCCGCCGGCTGGTCGCCCCCCTCCGCCCGCCAGCGATCGACGAGCGTCTCGAGCAGCCCGCGGGCCGTCTGCCCGGCCGGCGCGTCGCCGAGCACCACGACCCGATAGTCGCGGCCGCTCTTCGCCCGCGCCGCCTCGACGGCCGCCCTGAGCTTGGGAAACGTGTCGGGAGTGCCGCTCACGAACACGCGGCGGGCGTCGGTGGCGGAGATCCGCGGCGGCTCTTCGCCCCGCGCCACGCCCCCCACGAGCGCGCCGGCCACGACGAGCGTTGCCACACACCGCCGAGACACGTGCAGATGCATCGATCCTCCACCGGAAACGCGGTTCGAACGCTCGCGGGCCGCGGATTGTATCCCCCGTACGAACCCGTTCTCAACGCACCGCGAGGCCGAACAATCCTCGCGGTGTTCCACGGGCTGCTACCGACCGAAGTCCTCGGCTGTGGGATTCGCCGCCGTGGGGGGAGCTGGGCCGGGCCGGGGCGGGGCCGCGCTCGGCATGCGCTGCCGCTGCGGCTGGGTCTCGCGGGGCCGGCCGGCGTTGAGGTCGCGCGCGGGGCCCGGTGCGCCGTAGCCGGGCCGCACGGCCGGCGCGCCTGCGCGCACGCCGCCGGTCATGAGCGGCGTCCTGCCGGGGGGCACCGTGGCGGC
>RGVT01000081.1 GCA_010027105.1 Planctomycetia bacterium | reverse complement strand
ACAGGTCCCACACCTCGCGCTCGAGCCAGTCGGCCCCCTCCCAGATCGGCGTCACGCTCGGCACCGTCGGCTCGGGATCGTCGACGAACACCCGCACGGTGAGCCGCTGGTTCGTGGCCGTGTCGGCGAGGAGGTAGACGAGCCCGTAGCGGTGCTTCGCCCCCTTGTAGTCGAGGTAGTCGACGCACGTGACGTCGACGAGGAGGTCGAATCCCGCGCCGGCCAGATGGCGAAACGCCTCGAGCGCCTTCTCCACCGGCACGACCACGCGGGTCTGGCCGCGGAACGTGGAGACGTCGACGGGCCCGAACGTCGCCGAGAGCGACTCGAGCACGGCATCGACGGCGGGAGGCGTGTGGGGCATGAGGATCCTGTGAGACGCGGGAGTCGGGGGTCAGCCGCGTGAGGCGGGGGCGGCGGCGGCGAGTTCGCGCTGGAGGACGGGGTTGCGGGAGGCGTCGATCGTGATCGGCAGCGTCGACTCGACGAGGGCCCGCTTGCGGCGCTGCCGTTCGGCCGTATCGAACTCCCGGCCCGTGATCGTGCCTTCCCGCTGGATCTTGTCCTGGAGGTCGATGATCGCCTGGATGAGCTGCTCCGGCCGCGGCGGGCAGCCGGGCACGTACATGTCGACCGGGATGAAGCGGTCGATCCCCTGCACCACGGCGTAGGTGTCGAACACACCGCCGGTGCTCGCGCAGGCGCCCATCGAGATCACCCACTTCGGCTCGTGCATCTGCAGCCAGATCCGCTGCAGCACCGGCAGCATCTTCATGACGACGCGGCCCGCCACGATCATCAGGTCGCACTGCCGGGGGCTGAACCGGAACACCTCCGCGCCGAACCGGGCCAGATCGTGCTTGCTCGCGCCGGTGGCCATGAGCTCGATGCCGCAGCACGCGGTGGCGAACGGCCAGAGGCTGTTCTTGCGGCACCAGTTGGCCAGTTCGTCGAGCTTGCTCACGAACACGTTCTCGGGCAGTTCGACCTTCGGCGAGCCTACCGCCATCGGAACACCCCCTTCCGCCAGTCGTACGCGAATCCGACGATCACGAGCGCGATGAACAGCATCGCACCGGCGAACACGAGGCCACGGGAGGAGACGAGCCCGTCGGCGACGGCGGCGTCGATGCCCGCCCGCGACCGGCTGGCGACAGCCCACGGATAGAGGAAGAGCAGTTCGACGTCGAACACGAGGAACGTGATCGCGACGAGGTGAAACCGCACGTCGAACCGCCGCCGCGTGTCGTGGACGGGATCCATGCCGCTCTCGTAGGGCATCTCCTTGACCGGGCTTGTGCGCTTGGGGCCGACGAGGCTGGCCGCCCCCACGAGCCCCACCGAGACCGCCGCCGCGATCGCGACGAAGAGCAGGACAGGCAGGATGGCGTCCATGGCGGGCTCGAATTCGGTCGGCGGGCGTCGGCGGCCGGACCAGAACCGGGGGCCCGGCAGCCGCGCAGATGTGAAAATCGGCCGCAGGACCAGACTTCGTGAAATCTGTCACGAAGTCTGGCCCTGAAAAAGCCGGAGGCGGGGGCCTCCGGCTCAGCCGTCACAACCGACACAGTTATACCGCCCGCGACGGCCGCCGACGAGAAGCCCGTTTTCCGGCCGCATTCGCACGAGTGCACCTCGTTCCGGAAGGTTTGGCCGGGTCGGCCCGCCGCGACAACAGCCTGTCGACTTGCTGCAAGAAGGGTATCCCCGTTCGACAATCAAAGGGTTTTGCCATGGGACGCCAGGCGTCGAAGCGGGTTTTACGAGCCCTTTATTTTTTCTATGGGAAACAACAATTTATCTATTCAATAAATGATCGTGGCATCGCCAATGATCCCTTCGTGAGATCCTGAAGAGGCCGTCAGCCCAAACACCGTTCTGGAGAAACGACAGATGTGTCAACGCAGCTGCGTCGGAATGTCGAACCGGAGGCAATGGATCGCCACGATCGCCGCCAGTGGAGCGATGGCCGCACCCACGGCCTGGGCGGCGCAGGCCACCCGGCAGCCGGCGCTCCAGCCAGGCGAAATGAGCCCTCAGCAGGCGCTCGATTTTCTGCGAGTGGGCAACGAACGATTCGTCGCCGGCAAGACCGAGGCTCCGAACCGGGACATCGACCGGCTACGGAAGGTGGCGCCGCGGCAGACCCCGTTCGCGGCGTTCCTCGGCTGCGCCGATTCGCGAGTGCCGATCGAGATCGTCTTCGACCAGGGCTTTGGCGACCTGTTCGTGACAAGGATCGCGGGCAACGTCGCTGCCACCGAGAACATCGCCAGCCTGGAGTTCGCCACGCAGGTGCTCGGGGCCAAGGTGCTCTACGTCCTCGGGCACACCTCGTGCGGCGCCGTCACGGCGGCCGCGAAGGGCGAGCCGGTCCCGGGGCAGATTTCAGCGCTGTTCCAGCACATTCGGCCGGCCGTCCGCGCGGCCAGGGGGGACGTCGGCGCCGCGATCCGGGAAAACGTCAAGCTTCAGGCCCAGACGCTCATGGAGGCCTCGACCGTGATCGCTTCCCTCGTTGGGGACAAGAAGGTCATCGTGGCCGGAGGTATCTTCGACCTGCAGACCGGCCGGGTGGAGAACGTCGACGTCGGTTGACGGCGGACGGGAATTTCTTGACGAGTGCAGCGCCCGCATGGAATGGCTCAACTACCATCACCTTTTGTACTTCTGGACCGTCGCCAAGGAGCACGGCGTCTCGAAGGCCGCCGAGGCCCTGCATGTGGCTCAGCCGACGGTCAGCGCGCAGATCCGCGCGCTCGAGCGGTCGCTCGGGCAGAAACTCTTCGAGCGGCAGGGCCGGCATCTGAAACTCACGGTCGAGGGGGAAAAGGTCTTCCGCTACGCCGACGAGATCTTTTCACTCGGCCGCGAACTGCTGCAGTCGGTGAAGGGAGAGCCGCAGCGCTCGCCGCGGCGGTTTCGCGTGGGGATTTCCGACGCCCTGCCGAAGCTCACGACCTACCGGCTCCTCGAGCCGGCGCTCGCCATGCGGCCGGCGTTCCGGCTGCACGTGCGGATCGACAAGACGGAGCGGCTGCTGGGGGAGCTCGCGGTCCACGCAGTCGACATCGTGATCGCCGACACGCCGATGATGCCCTCGCTGCGGGTACGGGCCTTCAGCCACCTGCTCGGCGAGACGAGCGTCTCCATCTACGGCAGTGCGGAGTTCGCCCGCGACGTGCGTCCGGATTTTCCCCGGTCGCTGCACGGCGCCCCGATGCTCCTGCAGACGACCAACACCGCCGTCCGCCAGTCGCTCGACCAGTGGTTCGACGTCCACCAGATCGAGCCGAACGTGGTCGGCGAGGTGGAAGACATGGCCATGCTGCAGACGCTCGGAGAGCACGGCCTCGGCCTGTTCGCGGCCCCGACGGTGATGCGGAAGGAGATCTGCCGCCGCTATCAGGTGGCCTGGATCGGCGAACTCGACAAGGTGCGGGAAAAGTTCTATGCCATATCGGTCGAGCGGCGGATCACGCACCCCGCGGTGAAGCTGATCGCCGACCAGGCCAAGCGCCGCCTGTTCACCTGATCTGCCGTGCGTTTTCCTCGGCCATGACCTATTCGCTCCGCAATCTCGACGCTCTCGAAGCGGAGGCGATCCACACGATCCGCGAGGTGGCGGCCGCCTTCGAGAACCCCGTGCTGCTCTACTCGATCGGCAAGGATTCGATGTGCATGCTGCACGTCGCCCGCAAGGCCTTCGCGCCGGGGCCCGTGCCCTTTCCGCTGCTCCACATCGACACCACGTGGAACTTCCGGGCGATGATCGAGTTTCGCGATCGGTTCTGCGCGGAGCACGGCTTCAGGCTGATCGTCCATGTGAACGAGAAGGCGCTCGCCGCCGGCATGAACCCGTTCGACTATCCGAGCAGCGTGTACACCCCGACGATGAACACGCACGCCCTGATCGACGCGATCGACACCTATCGTTTCGACGCGGCCCTGGGCGGCGGCCGCCGCGACGAGGAAAAATCGCGGGCCAAGGAGCGGGTGTTCTCCTTCCGCGACGCGAATCACCAGTGGAACCCGAAGAGCCAGCGGCCCGAGCTCTGGGATCTCTACAACACCCGGATCAACCGCGGCGAGAACATCCGCGTGTTTCCGCTCTCCAACTGGACCGAGCTCGACATCTGGCAGTACATCCACCGCGAGAAGATCCCGCTCGTGCCGCTCTATTTCGCGGCCCAGCGGCCGGTGGTGGAGCGGGAGGGACAGTTGATCATGGTCGACGACGATCGGTTCCGGCTGCACGCGGGCGAGCGGCCGGTGATGAAGCGGGTGCGGTTCCGCACGATGGGAGACTATCCGCTCACGGCGGCCCATGAATCCGCGGCGGTGACGGTGCCGGAGGTGATCGAGGAGATGCTCGTCACGACGACGAGCGAACGGCAGGGCCGCCTCATCGACAAGGACGAGGCCGGCTCGATGGAGAAGAAGAAGCGCGAAGGCTATTTCTGATTTTCGCGCCCGCCGCCGGGCTGGATGCCCGGCCCTCGCGAGCGAACGGAGGTTCGCCAAACAAAGATCGGCAGGATGCCGATGCTTTGCGTGTTAAAAGTTCCCCACCGAGAATCCGACGTAGGCGCCCCACGGGCCCACGCCGATCGACATGCCGCCGCCGTGGCTGTCGGAAAACGGAGGCTTGCCGCCGCCGTCGCTGCGGTAGGGGGAGTAGGCCGGGGCACTGTTGGCCTGCGCGGCTGCGGCGGCCGCCGCCTGGGCGGTGAGCTGCCGCGCCTCCCGGGCCTGCTCCACGAGCTGCTGGCGGGTCTGGTCGAAGGCCGCCTGCTGCCGTTGGAGCGACTGCCGCTTCGCCTCGATCTTCTGGATCTCCTGCGAGAGTTCGCCCGACGACATCTTCACGACGTCAGGGATGTCCTTGAGCACCTCCTCGCGTTTTCGATCGGACATCGCGGAGAGATACTGGCCGACCCAGGCCCGGGCGTCCTTCGCCTCGGGCGAGTCCATCACCTTGAACTTCTGCTCGAGATCCTCGAGGAGATACTCGAGTTCGTACGACGACATCCTCGCCACGCGGTGGTTGAAGTCGCTCTTGATCTTCACGATCTGCTTCGGCGGATAGATCTGCTGGGTGTCGAGCCAGTCTCCGAGCTCGAACACGGCCCGCCGCCAGCGCGGGCTGCGGAGAAGCTCGGCCTTCTTCGCGGCGTCGTCCTGCGGGGCGGCCACGTCCGGCGGCGGGTCGCCGGCCGGCGCGGGCGGCTGGGCGGCGGCCGTGAGGCAGCCGGCCGCGAGCAGCGCGGCCGCGCCGACGCGCCTGGCGAGGGACGGGGAAACGGCGTTCATTTCACGGGCCTCCCCGGCTTGCGGATCATCGTCATGTTGACCGGCGGCAGGTGCTCGCCGCCGGCGTGGGTGTGGAACGATTGCCAGGTGCAGCGGTCCTTGCCGTCGTACGTGTAGACGTTGAGCGACGACGTCTGGCTGCCGTCCGGCAGCACTGCGGTGGTGCGGGCGATCCACGAACCGCCGTCGCGGCTCCAGAACGCCTCGCCGTGGCCGCCGTCGGCGCTGAACACCCACGAGCGGATCTGCCGCGAGAGCGGATCCCAGCCGATCCGCTGGCTCACGTGGAGCGGGGCCGGCGGCTCGGCGCCGTTCGCGGCGACGGGCGTGATCTTCATGTCGCGGAGCAGGAACGTGCGGCCGGCGTTCCAGCGGACGGTGACCTCGATCGTGGGCCGCGGCGGGCCCGCGGCGCCGGCCGGGGCGTTGTCGACCACCGTCCAGTCGCCCACCATCCAGTCGAGGTCGGCGAGCTGGGCCGCACCGGTCGCCTCCGGCAGCTGCGCCTCGCGCAGGCCCGCGAGCTTCCAGGTCCCGCCCTGCCTGATCCAGGTGGCCGAAAACCGTCCCTTCTGCGGCAGTCCGGCGCCCGGCACGACGACGTCGATCGAGCCGTCCTCGAGGGCCACGTCGGGCGTGAGGAACCTCAGGCTCGTGTCGTGCACGCGGTACTCGGGCTTGGCGGCCCCCGGATCCGGGAGCGCCGACGGCCCGACCGTCTCGCGCCCCTTCATGACGACGCCGTGAGCGTCGACGATGTCGCCGTCGGCCGTCCAGAGCGCGGCCAGCGCCTTGCCGTCGCCGCGGGCGAGGGCCTCCAGGTAGGCGGCTGCAGCGGCGTGAATCTCCTTTTCGTCCTGCGACGATTGCGCCGCGACTTCCCCGGAGGAACCCGCCGCGACGGCGCAGGCCACGACGAACAGGAGCCCACGGAACATGACACACCTCGAGAACCGGCGCCGGGACGTCCCGGACGCGGAATGGTAGCACGACGCCGGCGTCCCGGAAAAGAAACCTCCTCTTTTTTGGTACCGTGGAGGCACATGACAGACCACGTCGCCACGCTCGCCGATCTCGTTCGGCGGCCGAGCGTCAATCCGATGGGCCGCGACGTTGCGGGGCCCGAGTATCTCGAGGCCCGCGTGACGGACTACCTCGTGCAGCGGTGCACGGCGGCCGGCCTTCCCTGGGCGCGGCAGCCCGTGGCCCCGGGCCGCGACAACGTCGTCGCCCGGCTCGATGCGACCGTGCCGGGCGCTCCCGTCATCCTCTGGGACGCCCACCAGGACACCGTGCCCGCCGACGGCATGACGATCGAGCCGTTTGCGCCGCTCGTGCGCGACGGCCGGCTCTACGGCCGCGGCGCGTGCGACGTGAAGGGGGGCATGGCGGCGATGCTCGCGGCGCTCGCGCGGCTGCAGGCCGCGCCGGTGCCCCGCACGAAGACCGTCGTCTTCTCGGCGACGGTCAACGAGGAGTTCGGCTTCACCGGCGCCAGGGCCATCGCCCGATTGTGGGCCGAGCCGCCGGCCGGCCACCCGGCGACCGATGCGGCCGCTCGCGACCTCGTGGGCGGACCGCCTGCCGCGGCGATCGTGGCCGAGCCGACCGGCCTCGACATCGTCACCCAGCACAAGGGGGCCGTGCGCTGGCGGATTCGCATCCATGGCCGTGCCTGCCACAGCGCGTTTCCCGAGCAGGGCGACAACGCGATCTACCCGGCGGGCCGGGCCGTGCTCGCGATCGAGGACCTCGCGCGGGAACTCCTGAGGCGGCGGCCCGACCATTCCTGCGGGCCGCCGACGTTGAGCGTGGGCACGATCCGCGGCGGCACGGGTGTGAATCTCGTGCCCGACCTCGTCGTGCTCGAAATCGACCGGCGGCTCGTGCCGGGAGAGTCGCCCGGAGACGCCCGCGACGAGGTGATTCGACGGGTCGCGGCGGCCGCGCCGGGCGCGCGGATCGATCACGAGGATCCGTTCGTGGAGAGCGCCGGGTTGCCCGAGGCGGTTGACGACGGTCTCCTCGAATCGCTCGAGCGGGCCGGCCGCGCCTGCGGCATCGAGTGCCGCCGCACCGCCGCCCGCTACGGCACCAACGCGAGCATCTTCGCCACAGCCGGCGTGCCGAGCGTGGTCTTCGGCCCCGGCTCGATCGCCCAGGCGCATACGGCCGACGAATGGATCGAGCTCGACGAAGTCGACGAGGCAGCGCGGATCCTGTGCGGCGTCGTGACCGCGTGACGTGCCATCAGCCGGCGAGTAGTTTCGTGATCTCGATGCCGAGGATGATCGCCACCCCCATCAGTGATTCCCCGGCGATCAGGCCGCTCGAGACGGGCACCGTGTAGGCCTCGGCATCCCGGGGGCGGGCCCGGGCATAGAGCCAGGCCGCGAGGGCGCCGGCGAACATCGCGATCGAGTTGAAGGCGGGGATCACACCCGCGATCCCGAGGCCGGTGGTCGAGGGGAGCCACGGCCTGAGCCATGTCGGGCCGCGCTCCTCGAGGAGCGTGAGCGCGACGCCGAGCGCGGCGCCCACGACGATCGCCGCGAGGGCGCCCTCGGGCAGGGCGTGGATCCCCTTGGCGAGCAGTTCGGCGACGCCCGCCCAGACCTTCGCCGAGGGGGCCGGCAGGGCCTCGGATCCGAGCCGCTCCGGATTCCGCTGCACGACGAACAGATATGCCGGCACGCTCACGATCGTGCCGGCGACGACGCCGAAGAGTTGAGAGATCGTCTGCCGTCGTGGGTTGCCGCCGAGCAGGTAGCCGCTCTTGAGATCCGTGAGCAGGTCTGCCGCGTGCGAGGCGGCGCCCGAGGTGATCGAGGCCGTCATCAGGTTCGTGGTGATGTTCGAGGGGGCGACGACGCCGTAGATCAACTGCGTGATCTTCCCCATCGCGCCGATCGGCGTGATGTCGGTCTCGCCGGTGGCCCGCGCCGCCACGATCGAGAGCAGGAACGTGACGACCACGGCGAGGATGCCCATCCACCAGGTGACGCCGAAGAGCCAGTGGCCGAGCACGACGCAGGCCGCGCCCGAGGCGAGCGTGCCCGCCACGAACCACGACGACGGCACCTCGACGTGGGCCAGCGGATCGTCGGGCGTCTCGCCGGCCCGACCCACGAGCCGCGAGAGGCCGCCGAAGGCGCGGAGCACCGTCCGCCACTTGAGCGCGAACGAGAGCAGCCCCGAGGCCACCATCATCGCCGTCGAGGGCCAGAGCACCCACGACACGATCCCGCGGTAGCCGGGCTGGGCGATGCCGCGCTCCACGAGGATCGGGCCGATGATCCCGTAGAACACGACCGAGCCCACGAGCATCGACGCCGCGACCCGCATCCCCATGATCGCCCCGGCGGCCACCATGACGAGCGAGCCCTCGATGCCGATCGTGTATTTCGCGAGCAGGTCGCGGCCGAACGCAGACGGCCAGAACGGCACCTCCGCCGGAAACGCCCACGCCGCGATCCCCTGGAACCGCGGCACGAGGTCGCGCCACACGGCCACGACCGCGCCTGCGAGCCCCGCGCCGAAGAGCGACCGCGCCTTGGCCACGGCCTCGCCCCCTGCGCCGTGCATGCTGCGGAGCGTCTCGGCGGTGGCGATGCCCGAGGGGAAGGGGAGCTGGTCGACGTTGATCAACTGCCGCTTGAGCGGGATCGCCATGAACACGCCGAGCATCGAGAGCGCCGCGAGCCACAGGCCGATCTCCCACCACTCGAGCAGGCGGCCCGTCGTGAGGTAGAGCGCGGGGATCGCCGACACGAGGCCGGCGCTCGACATGTAGCCGGCGGCGCTCGCGGCGCTGCTCATCGTGTAGTTTTCGAGGATCGTGAACGGCCGGTCGCGCCAGGCGGGCACCACGCTCTCGAGCACCCGGAACACGGCGAAGGCGATGATGCAGGCGGTGATCGTGACGCCGAGCCCCCAGCCCGTCTTGAGGCCGACGTAGAGATTCGAGATCGACATCACGCCGCCGATCACCATCCCGGTGACGACGGCCCGCGGCGA
>RGVT01000009.1 GCA_010027105.1 Planctomycetia bacterium | reverse complement strand
AGGCATGGGCCGCACGATAGCGGCAAAAATCCGTTCGCGCACGTTGCCTCTCTCGACATCTCGCTGCAGTGCGAGGCGCACATGCCGTGCCGAACACGATTGCCACTCCCGGGTCTACGGCCCGACGCCCATGCGGGCCATGAGCAGCTGCATGTCGTCCCAGACGTGCCGCTTGGCCCCGGGGTTGCGCAGCAGGTACGACGGATGATAGGTGCAGATCACCTGGGCCCGGCCGTGCGTGAACCAGCGGCCACGGAGCCGCCCGATCGGCTCGGCCGTCTCGAGGAGGGCCTGGGCGGCGGTCGTGCCGAGGCAGCAGATGAACTCGGGCCCGATCGCCAGCAACTGCCGCTCGAAGTATTCGCGGCAGTTGGCCACCTCCTCGGGCAGCGGCTGGCGGTTGTCGGGTGGGCGGCACTTGAGCACGTTGAGGATGTACACCTCGTCACGGGAGAGGGTGCAGGCCTCGATGATTTTCGTGAGCAGCTGGCCGGCGCGGCCCACGAAGGGCAGGCCCGATGCGTCCTCGTCGGCGCCCGGCGCCTCGCCGAGGAAGCAGAGCCGGGCCGCGGGGGAGCCGGAGCCGAACACGGTGTTCCGCCGGGCGCAGGCCAGGGCCTCGCAGCGCCGGCACTCCGCCACCTCGGCCCGGATCAGGTCGAGCGCCCGTCCACCGTCGCCGCCGGCCCCCACCTGCACGTGAGAACCGCCGGACCCCGCGGCGGGCGTCGATGCAGTGGGCTCGGGCCGATCGACCGTGGCTGCGCCCGTCGTCCCCGTGGGCTTGGGAAGGATGGTGACGCCGGCCAGGGCCAGGCTCTCCAGCCGCTGCTTGACCGCCCGCGCGGATCGACCTCTCATCGGGCACCTCGCTGCCGTGAACGTTTGCTCGCGCGAAGCACAAGCGAGCCGTACATCGTCGGCAAGGCTCGCGCGAAGCACAAGCGAGCCGTACATCGTCGGCAAGGCTCGCGCGAAGCACAAGCGAGCCGTACATTTAGAGCGCGCGTCGGAATCGCTTCGGCGTCCGGCCCTTGCCGAGCAGCGTCGCCGCAGGCGGCCGCTTGGCCGGCTCGGCGGCCGGCTCGACGACCGCCTCCGCCCCGGCCGCGAGCCCCTCGCGGATCGCCAGCGGTGCCGGCCGGCCGCGGTTGTCGAACGCCTCGAAGCCCTCGATCTCGGCACGCTTGAGCAGCTTGTCGATCCGCATCTCGATCCGCGTGAGCTGCGGCCCTTCGTCGGGGGCCACGAACGTGTAGGCCACGCCCTCGCGGCCCATCCGGCCCGTGCGGCCGACGCGGTGCACGTAGTCGTCGCAGAACTCGGGAATGTCGTAATTGACGATGTGCGACAGGCTCGAGACGTCGATGCCGCGACCCACGACGTCGGTGGCCACGAGCACCTTCACGACGCCCTCGCGAAACTGCCGCATCACGCGGTCGCGCACGCTCTGCGACAGGTCGCCATGGATGCAGGCCACCTCGCCGGCCTGGCCGCCCGACCGGCTGCGGCGCCTCGAGAGCCGCTCGAAGATCTTGTCGGTGCCCCGCTTCGTCCGGCAGAACACGATCACCTGTCGCGGCTTCTCCCGGTCGAGCAGCCGCTCGAGGAGCTCGAACTTGCGCGTGGGATCGACGGTGAAATAAAACTGTTCGATCGTCTCCACCGCGATCTCGTTGGTGGAGAAGTCGAGGATTTCGGGATCCCGCATGTAGCGGGTGGCGATTTTCTGCACCGGCGGTGGCACGGTGGCCGAGAGCAGCAGCGTCTGCCGGCTCTCCGGGCAGCGGCGCAGGATCTTCTCGATGTCCGGTCGGAAGCCGATGTCGAGCATCCGGTCGGCCTCGTCGAGCGTCACGATCTCGAGCGCCGAGAGCGTGATCGTGCCGCGGCTCATGTGGTCGAGCACGCGGCCGGGCGTACCCACGACGACGGCCGGATGCTTCGCGAGTTTGTCGATCTGCCCCTTGATCGGCTTGCCGCCGTACACGGCCACGCAGTGGATCTTCGTGCCATGGGCGAGCTTCTCGAACTCGTCGCGCACCTGCACGGCCAGTTCGCGGGTCGGGACGAGCACGAGGGCACGCGGACCGCCCCCCCGACCCGGCTTCATCGTCCGCTCGAGGATCGGGAGCACGAACGAGGCCGTCTTGCCGGTGCCGGTGCGGGCCTGGCCGAGCACGTCGATGCCCGAGAGCGCCCGCGGAATCAACCCGGCCTGCACCGGTGTCGGCACCGTGTAGCCGGCGCGATCCACTGCGGCCAGGGTCGCCGCGGAAAGTCCCAGGGTCCGAAAACTGCCCTCGGCCTGGTCGGCCACGTGGCCGGGGGCGCCCTGCGACCGAGCCGCGGCCCCCGGGTCCGATCCGGCAGGCTCCGCCAGCTCCGCCGGCCGCCCGCCCCATGATTCAAAAGCCACTCGCGCTCCTCGTGAAAACCGCCTGTCCGCCGTTCCAAAGCGGGTCGTGAACACCTGTTTCGACCCAAAAACCCTACCACGATCCCGCCCGTCCGGCAAGTAGGACAGGCTTCAGCCTGTCACGCCCCCCACGTAGGACAGGCTTCAGCCTGTCACCCTCCGACCTTCAGCCTGTCACCCTCCGACCGTCAGCCTGTCACCCTCCGACCGTCAGCCTGTCACGCCCGCGGTAATCACCCGCATTCGGAGCCGGCGGTGGGCATGCTCGACGGATACTTCACGGAACAGCCCAGCATCCTGCCGTCGGTTCCTTGGCCGACCTCCGTCGGCTGGTGATGACCCGGCCTTCCCGGCCTCGCGCTTCATGGTCCTCAACCGCTCCCTGCGTCTGCGCGTGCCCACCGACCGCCTCTGCCGAAAGTCCCGACCGCCTCCGAGAAGGACAGCCGCACGGTCACCCAGTGCCCCCTCTCACCCTCCGACCTTCGGCCTGCCTCCATCCGCCCCGCTTCACCGGTCGAAGAGCTTCTTGATCGCCCACACGGTGGCGGCGCGGCCTGCCCGGGCGATCGATCGCGTCAGCGGGATGTGCTTCGGGCACACGGACACGCAGTTTTGGGCGTTGCCGCACATCTGGATCCCGCCGGCACGTGTCAGCGCGGAGAGCCGCTCGTCTGCGATCATTTTCCCGGTGGGGTGGCCGTTGAAGAGCACTGCCTGGCTCACGGCGTGGGCCCCCAGGAATCCGCGGTCGTAGGCGGCCTTCCGGCGGTTCTCGAAGTCTTCCTCCGACTCGTCCTCGTGCCGCATCACCTCGATCCGCGTGTACTGCGGGCAGGCCTCGAGGCAGCAGCCGCAGCTCATGCACGTCGAGAGGGGATAGGCGTCCTCCTGCTCCTCGGGCGAGATCCGCGGCCCCGGGCCGTGGTCGTAGGATCCATCGACCGGCACCCACGCCTTGACTCGCTCGAGGGCCCTGAAGAGCCGGCCGCGGTCGACCTTGAGGTCGCGCACGACCGGAAACTTCGACATCGGCCGAAGCTCGATCTCGCCCGGGTTCTCCTCGAGCAGGCGGTCGACGAGCGCCGAGCAGGCCATCCGCGTGCGGCCGTTGACGAGCATCGTGCAGGAGCCACACACCTCCTCCAGGCAACTGCAGTCCCAGGCCACCGGTGCCACCCGGCGGCCGTCCTCGGCCCGGGCCCGCTCCGCGATCTTCTGGAGGACGCTGATCACGTTCATGTTGGGCTCGTAGGGAACGGCGTGCCGCTCCCAATAGCTCTCGCCGCCCGGCGCGTCCTGCCGCAGCACCCGTACGTGGATCGTCCGCGGCTGCACGGCGGCACCGTCGCCGTGCGCTGCCTCGCCCTCCCGACTCTCGACCACCCCGTCGCCGACTGCCCGGATCATGGCTCGAACCTCGCTCCTGGTGGCTCCCGTTCTCCGCGCCGTCAGGCGCCCGCCCCGACCGCGGTCGCGCCCTGCTGCGTCCGCTCCTTCCACACCTCCTCGATCACGTCGCCCCCCACCAGGCCGTACAGCCGCGGCCGCGGAGGAATGAGCGACGTGTCGACGTCCTCGTAGGCGATCTGCGGATGGCCGTCGGGGCCGTGGCGGGCCACCGTGCTCTTGAGCCACTTCCGCGTGTTCTGCTCGAACCGGTCGCACCACTCCTCGGCCTCGCGCCGCTTGGCTTCGGGGTCGGTCGCGGAGATGCCCGGCATGGCGAATGCAGGCTTGTAGTGCGCCCCGCGGCACTCGTCGCGGAGCAGGGCACCCTTGAGGATCAGCTTCGCGATCGGGAACATGTCGCCGAGCGACTTGGTGAACGCCACGTTTTGGTTCGTCCAGTTGCCGGTATCGGAGAGGGAGCAGCGCCGCCACCGCTCCTCGAGCGTGCACACCTCGCCGTAGGCTGCCGTGAGTTGCTCGTTGCGCCGCACGACCGTCGCCACGCGGGTCATCAGGCTGCCCAGTTCCTGGTGGATGGCATAGGGGTTCTCGCCGCCGCCCCGCCGGGAGAGGAACTCCTCGTGCCGCTCCTCCTGCCCCCGCAGCGCCGCCGCGAACAGCCGCGACTCGTCGGTGCCCCCGCCCTTCCCGGCGCCGGCCACCGCGGCCAGGCTGGGGGCCACGAACAAGCCGCTGAAGATGCAGGAGAGCAGCGAGTTGGCCCCGAGGCGGTTCGCGCCGTGGTACTGGTAGTCGCACTCACCGATCGCATACAGGCCCGGGATGCTCGTCTGGTGGTTGCGGACCGACCCCTCCTCCATGCCGCCGTCGACGCTCCGCTCGTAGTCGACCCACAGGCCGCCCATCGAGTAGTGCACGGCCGGAAAAATCTTCATCGGCACCACCCGCGGGTCGACCCCCTGGAACTTCTCGTAGATCTCCAGGATGCCGCCCAGCTTGCGGTCGAGCATCTCCCGCGGCAGGTGGGTGAGGTCGAGGTAGACGCAGAGCCGGCCCTTCTCGACCGACAGGCCGTCGTGGGTGCAGATGTCGAAGATCTCCCGCGTGGCGATGTCGCGAGGCACGAGGTTGCCGTACTTCGGATACCGCTCCTCCAGGAAGTAATACCGCTCCGCCTCGGGGATCTCGCGGGGGTCGCGGCCGTCCTGCGGCCTGCGGGGCACCCACACCCTCCCCCCTTCGCCGCGGGCGCTCTCGCTCATCAGCCGCAGCTTGTCGGCTCCGGGAATGGCCGTGGGGTGCACCTGGATGAACTCGCCGTTGCCGTAGGCCGCGCCGGCCTGGTAGGCGCGGCTCACCGCACTGCCGGTGCACACCATCGACATCGTCGACCGCCCGAACACCAGCCCGCACCCGCCCGAGGCGAGCACCACCGCGTCGGCCGGGAAGGCCCGAAACTGCATCGACACGAGGTCCTGGCAGATCGCGCCGCGGCAGCGGCCGCCGGCGTCGAGCACCGGCTGGACGAAGTCCCAGAACTCCCACTTCTTCACCCGGCCCTCCGCTTCATACCGGCGCACCTGCTCGTCGAGCGCGTAGAGCAGTTGCTGGCCCGTGGTGGCGCCGGCGAAGGCGGTCCGCTTGAAGAGCGTGCCGCCGAACCGCCGTTGGTCGCGGAAGCCCTCGGGCGTGCGGTTGAAGGGCACGCCGAGGCGGTCCATCAAATCGATGATCCGCGGCCCCCACTCGGCCATCTCCTTGACCGGCGGCTGGTGCTGGAGGAAGTCGCCGCCGTAGACGGTGTCGTCGAAGTGTTTCCATTCGTCGTCCCCCTGCTGCCGCGTGAGGGCATTGACGCTGTTGATGCCGCCCTGCGCGCACACGCTGTGCGACCGCTTCACCGGCACGAGGCTGACCAGGTCGACGCCGACGCCCAGCTCCGCGAGCCGCATCGTCGCCGCGAGGCCGGCGAGTCCGCCACCGATCACGAGCACGCGACCCTGTGCCATAGCCTTCACCTCCCGGGGTGTGTTCCGGCCGCGGACACGGGCGTCGCCGGCACCACCGCGGGCCGCCGCACGGCCGGGCCGGTGGCCGGCGTCTGCCCCTCGAGCATCCGCTTCACGTCATCCATGCGGTTTTCGATCACCCGCGCCTGCTCGATGTCGACCCGCTGCATGCCGGCGACCGCTCCCAGACCGGCGGCCCCGAGCAGCAGGCCGACCGCCACGCTCACCCAGCTCGCCCGCCGCATCGCCGCCGGGCTCGTCCACAGGCCCCAGGTGATGCCGAGCGTCCACAGGCCGTTGGCGAAGTGAAACACCGCCGAGAGCACGCCGACCGCGTACACGAGCGACACGCCCACCGGCCGGAGGGCGAGGGCCGCGGAACTCGTGGCGTGGTGCGGATCGAACCGGCCGCCGCCGAGCGCCGCCCCCATCCAGTGCAGCTGGATCACGTGCCAGATGATGAACGCGAACGCGATCATGCCGGTGGCCCGCTGCAGCGTGTAGCGGACGTTGCCGACGTAGGGATAGGAGCCGACGTTCGGCAGGCCGCCGGCGATGATGGCGAAGCCGACGCTCGCGTGGAACAGCATCGGCAGGAAGATGAACGCCCACTCGATCGGCACGAGCAATGGGCCGAGCGCGTGGATCATGTCGACCCGCGACTGAAAGGTGCCGGCCCCCGCCAGCACCGAGGCGTTCGTCGCCAGGTGGACGACCAGAAACGCGCCCACCGGGATCAAGCCCGACAGCGAAAACAGGCGGTAGATCAGGAACTGATGTCGGGTGAGGAACGACTGCTCGGAATCGGGCACGCTCACGAACCGGCCTCGCTGCGGAACCTGTCGGATCGCTCACCATGAGTATAGGTTCGCGGCATCACGCGGCAACGGCTCCCGGCGATTTGGCGACGCGCGACGCGGAATTTATACTTTCGTCGGTGAACGAGCCGGCATGGAGGGCGTTCGGTGGCGGATGTCGATGACTCCCTGCGGCGCGGGTCGGACAGTCCCGCGCCGCCTGACGCCTTCCCGCCCGCGCTGATCCTCGAGCGGCTGCCGGACGGCGTCGTGCTCGTCGACGTTGCCGGGGGCGACGCCACGATCCGGTGGTCGAACGCCCGCTTCGCCACCTGGTGCGGCCCTCGGAATCCCGAGGGCCGCGGCTTTTTCGCCGCCCTCGGCGACCCCGACGTGGTCGGCCCCGATCCCCGCCCGTTCGCGACCGCGCTGGCCGGCGGGCAGTCGGCGGCCACCACGCTTCGCACCCGCGAGGGCCGCTACCTCCACCTGCTCGCCTCCCCGCTCACCGGCGGCCGGCAGGTGGTGGTCTCGGTCCGCGACGTGACCCACGCGATCCTCGAGCAGCAGAAGCTCGCCGCCATCCACCAGGCGGGCCAGCGGCTCGCCGACCTGGCGCCCGCCGAGCTTGCCGACATGACCGTGCAGGAGCGGATCGATCTCCTCAAGAGCAACATCATCCACTACTCGAGGGACCTGCTGCAGTTCGACGTCCTCGAGATCCGGCTGCTCGACCAGCGGACCGGCCGGCTCGAGCCGCTGCTCGCCGAGGGGATGCAGCCGGAGGCGGAGGCCCGCATCCTCCACGCGCGGCCGGAGCACAACGGCGTCACCGGCCACGTGGCGGCCACGGGCCGGAGCTACCTGTGCGACGACACCACGAAGGACCCGCTGTACCTCGAGGGATGCAAGGGGGCGAAGAGCTCGCTGACCGTGCCGCTCATGCTGCACGACCAGGTGATCGGCACCTTCAACGTGGAGAGTCCGGAGCCGGGCGGCTTCTCCGACACCGACCGACAGTTCCTCGAGATCTTCGCGCGGGACGTCGCCGCCGCGCTCAACACGCTCGAACTGCTCGTGGCCGAGAAGGCCACGACCGCGGCGGAGAGCATCGAGGCGATCCACGGGGCCGTCGCGCTGCCCGTGGACGACATCCTCAACGACGCCGTCAACGTCATGGAGCGGTACATCGGCCACGACGCCGACGTCGTGGAGCGGCTGCAGCGCATCCTGCGGAACGCCCGCGACATCAAGCAGGTGATCCAGAAGGTGGGCGAGCAGATGACGCCCAGTTCCGCCCACGCGCAGACGCGGCAGGCCGGGCGGCGGCCGGCGCTCGCCGGGCGGCGGATCCTCGTCGTCGACGCCGACGAGCAGGTACGGGCCGCCGCCCACGCACTCCTCGAGCGGTACGGCTGCACCGTGGAGACCGCCCGCGACGGCGGCGAGGCCGCCTCGATGGTGCGGGCGGCCCACGGCCGGGAGGCCTACGACGTCATCCTCTCCGACATCCGCCTCCCCGACATGAGCGGCTATCAACTGCTGCTCAAGCTCCAGGAGACGCTCGACCACGTGCCGCTGGTGCTCATGACCGGCTTCGGCTACGACCCCGGCCACTCGATCGTCAAGGCGCGGCAGGCCGGGATCGACCTCGTGCTCTTCAAGCCCTTCCGGCTCGACCAGCTGCTCGACACCGTCGAACGGGCCCTCTCGGCCGCCCGCACGGCCTGAGTCGGCCAGCCCCCCGCCCGTGGGATCGGCACACCGCGGCCGCCCCCGGCCCGCATTTTTCTGCCCGAAAACCCCGCGCGGGCCGATGCGTGCTGCCCTTGACCCGGTGCCCGGCAGGCCGGTACTTCTCCCACCCCATATCCGCCCGTCCCCGGGACGCCAGCCATGGTACGCACCTTCGATCGCCGCGCGTGGATCGGCCTCGCCGCCTGGTTCGTCGTCTGCCTCGCCGGCGGCGCCCGTGCCGACGACGAGGCTCCGGAACCCGCGTCGGACGGCGCCGAGCGGGCGGCGGCCGCGCGCCGCCCGCCGGCCGCCGAGCCCGAGCCGCGCACGCCGCCGGCGGCGCCCCCTGAAGCCGCCGGCCCAACCGCCGACCTCGCGATCGCGAAACTCTCCGCCGAGGTCGCCGCCAAACAACTCGAGGCCCGACGGGCCGCCCAGAAATCACCGGCCGACGCGCTCGCACTGCTCGACGCGCTCGCGGCCCGCGTGGCGGAGGCCGGGCTTCCCGCCGACGCCCGCGGCCAGCTCGAGCGGCGGATCGAGCGCACGCGACGCGACATCGAGGAGACCACCGGCAAGCGCCGGGCCGAGATCGCCCTCGACAGGAAGAACGCCGCCGTGGAGGCGCAGATCGACCGCGAGCGGTCGCGGAAGGTGGAGGTCGACGAGCGGCTCGCGATGCTCGTCGAGGAATACAACGTGCTCATCGACGAGCGCCGTTTCCTGGAGGCGGAGGCGGTCGCCAAGAAGGCGGCCCAGCTCGCCCCCGAGAACACGGTCGTGCGCCAGCTGCTCGCGCAGAGCCGCATGGTGCGGCGGCTGAGCACGCAGCGGTCGCTCGATGAGACCAAGCAGGCCGCCTACCTCGAAGACGCCGAGGACACCGAGCGGCTCGGTGCCCCGTTCACCGGGCCGATCGCCTTCCCGGAGACGAAGAACTGGGCCGACCTCACCAAGAACCGCCGGCGGCTCGAGGCCGAGGGGCGGTCCCGGGGCTCGGCGGCCGAGGCCGAGATCCACAAGAGCCTCTCCGTGAAGGTGCGGGCGGCGCACCGCAACGCCCCCCTCTCCGCCGTGCTCGACGACCTGGCCCGGCAGGCCGACGTGCCGATCCACCTCGACATGATCGGCCTGGAAAACGAGGCGGTGCGGAGCGACACGCCGGTGACGATCTCGCTCGACCAGCCGATCTCGCTCAAGAGCGCGCTCAAGCTGCTGCTCGAGCCGCTGCATCTCGACTTCACGATCCGCGACGAGGTGCTCAAGGTCACGAGCCCCAAGCTCGTCAAGGGGCAGTACTACAGCGTGTCCTACCAGGTGGCCGACCTCGTGGTGCCGATCCCGAACTTCTCGTCCGACGGCCTCGGGATCACGGGCGCCCTCCGCGACGGCTACTCGCGGATCCCGACCCGCAACGCCCTCTCGGTCGAGACCGGCCCCCCGCCGGCGGGCATCAACGCCGCGGACGCGGCGGCGTCGAGCGCCCCCCTCAACCCCGCCGCCCTGGCCCAGTTCCAGGGGGGCATGGGCGGCCCGCGGTCCGGCGGCTCCGTGCCTTCGATCCCGTTCGGGGCCCCGAACGTCGGCGGCAGCCAGGCCGACTTCCAGTCGCTCATCGACCTGATCCAGAACACCGTCGCCCCGCAGACCTGGAACACGCTCGGCGGCCAGGGGGCGATCCAGCCCTTCTCCACGAACTTGAGCCTCGTCATCAGCCAGACCCAGGAGGTGCACGAGGAGATCGCCGACCTGCTCGACCAGCTGCGGCGGCTCCAGGATCTGCAGGTCACGATCGAGGTCCGGTTCATCCGGCTCAACGACACGTTCTTCGAGCGGATCGGCGTCGACTTCGACTTCAACATCCAGTCGAACGTCAACGATCCGCTCAACATCACCGCCATTCCGACGCAGTCGAACAGTTCGACGAACCCCATCTCACAGGGCATCCAGTCCGCGCCGGGCGGGCGGTCGCAGGTGGTCGGCCTCGACAACACCGGCAACCCAGGCGTCGCGCTCTCCCCGCTGGCGAGCCAGTTCGTGACCTCGCCGTCGCAGACCACCGGCCAGGGCAACATCCCCGGATACGCCCGGAACCACTACTCGATCCCGTTCCGGCAGAACAGCTTCGGCGCGGCCTCCGTGCCCGCCCTCCCCGGGCTTCCCGACCCGACCTCGTCGGCGGCCAACTTCGGGTTCGCGATCCTCTCCGACATCGAGGCCTACTTCCTCATCCAGGCGGCCCAGGGCAACACCCGGTCGAACGTGATGCAGGCCCCCAAGGTGACGCTCTTCAACGGCCAGAACGCGTTCGTCTCCGACACCACGCAGCGGCCCTTCGTGACGAGCGTGATCCCCGTGGTGGGCGACTTCGCCGCCGCCCAGCAGCCGGTGATCACGGTGCTCTCCGAGGGCACGGCGGTCAACCTGCAGGCCGTCGTCTCCAGCGACCACCGGTTCGTGCGGCTCACGCTGATCCCCTTCTTCTCGCAGATCGGCAAGGTGCAGGAATTCCAGTTCGAGGGCTCGCGGTCGACGAAGACGAAGAGCAGCGACGAGAAGTCGGGGGTCGACGGCCAGGCCAACGCGGTCGCCACGAACGTCAATGCCGGGCTCACCACCGGTATCAAGTCGGCGGCCGAGCAGGAGGTGAAGTCGAGCGGCACGACGATCCAGCTGCCGGAATTCGTGTTCACGACCGTCCAGACGACCGTCAGCGTGCCGGACGGCGGCACGGTGCTGCTCGGCGGCATCAAGCGGCTCCGCGAGGGGCGCAACGAATACGGCGTGCCGATCCTCTCGAAGATCCCCTACATCAACCGGCTCTTCAAGAACGTCGGGCTCGGCCGCGTGACCGACAGCCTGATGCTGATGGTGACCCCGCGGATCATCATCCAGGAGGAAGAGGAGGAGAAACTCCTCGGGTCGAGCAAGCCGTGAGCGCGCCTTGGAGCGGTTTCCAGTGATGCCCCGCCTGTGGCTCGTCGCCGGCGCGGTCCTCGGCTTCGGCGGCGTGGCCGCCGGATCGTTCGGGGCCCACGGCCTGAAGTCGCTGCTCGAGGCCGGCGGCCAGGCCGCCACCTGGGAGACGGCCGTCCGGTATTGTCTGTTCCACGCGCTGGCACTCGTGCTCGTGGGGCTGGCCTGCTCGCTCCCGCAGGCCGGGCCGGCCCGCGGCCTGCTCGCCGCCGCCGGGTGGTCGTTCCTCGCGGGAACGCTCGTGTTCAGCGGATGCCTCGCCGCGCTGGCCGTCACGGGCGTGAAGCCGCTCGGCGCGATCGTGCCGATCGGGGGCGTGCTGCTGCTCGTCGGCTGGGCCTGCCTGGCGGCCGCCGGCTGGACCTGCGGCGCGGCCGACATCCCGGGTGCGGATTGACCCGGCCGCGGCTCCCGACGGCCCGCCTCCGGGCGGTCCGCCTACAACCGGTCTGACGCGGCCGGCTCGTCGGCGAACGGATTCACCGCATCGGCAGGGGCCTCGGCGGGTTCCTCCGGCTCCTCGGCCGCGGGGCGGCCCTTCCGCGGGATCGGCGCGTCCGCATCGTCGGGCTCCGGTGCGTCGACGCCGGCGGCCTCCCTGGGCTCCGGCGCGGGCACCGGCTCGGCCGGGGCGACCCGCTCCGGCCGCCGCCGGCGCAGCACGTCGGGCTGTGCCTCCTCGATCTCCGAATACCGGCGCCGCGTCGTCTCCCGGTCGCGCGCGAGCGCCGCCACGCGGGCCAGCCCGCGCTGCCGCTCGAGCTTCAGGCGGTCGGGCCCCTGCACCCGCTCGAGCGCCCGCGAGATCGCCCGGCTGCTCGGCCCGACGCGGCCCGTGGTCTCGAGATCCGCGCCGGTGTGGAAGTCGGCCTCGGCCTCGTCGCCGCGGCCCAGCCTGAGGAGCGCGAGGCCGCGGAAGTAGTAGGCCCGCGGATCGAGGTCGCCGGCCTCGATCACGCGCGAGAGCTCGTCGAACGAGCGCTGGTAGTCTCCCTCGTTGAAGGCGTGCACGCCGTGCCCGTAGGCCACCGCGAGCGCGGCCGCGCTCGTCTCAGCCCGCGCGGCGCGGGCGTCGAGCCCGATCGATCCGATCACCACGAGCGACAGAATCACGCCGCGCCGCATCGTCTCTCCTCCTGGGACTCCCGCGACAGTATCGGCAGCCTACCCCGCGGCCGGAACGCTTTCCCGGGCGGTGCCGGAAAAGACCGCCAGGCATGCCCCTCAGCCGGGGCGCAGGGTTTCCCCATCCCCCGCCGCCCCGCGCGCGGCGGCGTGCCTGCGGAACGTCTGCTCGTCGAGGTACACCGCCGGCCTCACCAGGTGGAGCATCACCGGCTCGGCGGGCCACCCGAAGGCGGCGAGCAGGCTGTCGAAGGCCGCGGGCGGGCAGCTTCCCTTCATGTCGACGAGGAGCACGCGGCCGTCCTTCTCGAAGGCGTTGCCGTCGACCTGCCACGAGAGCCCCTCGCGCGGGCTCGTCCACACGAACGACCCGTCGGGCTCGACGAACATCCGCTCGAGGCGGGCCAGCCGCGCGAAGGCCTCGTCGAATCCCGTCGCCAGCGGCGCCGCGGCCCGGCCGGGGTCCACCGCGAGCGTGGGCCACGAACCCCAGCGGTCGGCGTGCGCGGGGCCGGGAGCCGCGTCGTCGGGCCGGCGCTCGAGCGTGGCGTCGAAGGCGTAGAGGTCGGCGCGGTCGCTGCGGTTCACGTCGGCCCTCGCGCCGTGGCGGCGGCCGGCTCCACGGCGCTCCGCACCCAGACGGCGTAGGGCGGGGCGGCGGAGACGGTCGTCATGATCACCTCGGGCACTTCGTACGGATGGCCCGCCACGATTCCCGCGACGCACGCGGCCGCCCGCTCCGCGGTGGTCTTGCAGGTGCAGCGAAACTCCTCGGCCGTCTCCAAGCCGCCCTGCCAGCGGTAGACGCTCGTCACCGGCCCGTCGACCTGCACGCAGGCGGCCAGCCCCTCGCGTACGAGACGCTCTGCACAGGCGGCCGCGGCCGCGCGCTGCGGAAACGTGGTGCGGATTTCGACGACCTCGGCGCCGGGCGGCCCGGAGTAGGGCGCGTGCGACATGGGGCTCTCCTGCCGGCTCGGTCGCTCACGCGGCGTCGAGGATCGGCCGCGGGACCGGCCGGGCCGCGACCGCCGCTCCCGTGCCGCCGACCGGCGCCCAGCGCGGCTCGAAGCCGAGCGATTCGCCGTCCTCGAACACCGCCACGGCCGCAGGCCCGCGGACCGGCACCGCGGGCGCGGCCTCCGTGCAGGATACAGCCGTCGCCCCGCCGAGGAAGGGGGGCGCGGCCACGTCCTCCGGCGGCGGGCCGAGGCCCACGACGCGCGCGGTGCCGGAGTCAACGCCGGGATGACCGAGCACCGTGAGCCCCGGTCCGCCCGCGCCGGTGACCGCCGCGGGGAGGGCCGCGGAGAGCGCGGCCACGATCTCCGCCGCGGCCGGCACGGGCGCCGCGCCGCCGACGCGGGCGTGCATCCAGGCGGCGAGCGCATCGACCGTGCCGGGCTCCTCGCCGCAGCCCGCGCGACGGGCCTCCCGGGCCCAGCGGTCGACGGCCCTCCGCCAGGCGTCGGTGATCCGCCCGGCTGCGGCCGGCTCGGCGGCGAGCGACGCCCGCAGCCGCAGCGGCATGTCGAGCGGCCGGGCGGCCGCGAGGATGCGGACGAGCCCGCGGCCCGGCGTGGCCAGGGCCGGTCGCTCGGCGAGCGTCGCCCCGAACCGCGCGAGCAGGTCGACGGCGAGGCTCTCGAGCAGCGTGGGGCCGCGCTCGGGCACGGCCAGCGGGTCGGCGAGCGCTCCATGCGCGACCGTGAGCCCGGCCCCCTCCCAGACGGTGCCGATGCCGACGGATCTTCGGCCCGCGAACCGCCCGAGCGCCGCGTCGCGATCGCCGAGCAGCAGGACCGCGCGCACGGGCACCGCGGTCGGCAGCCCCAGCGCCGGTCGGCCGTGGCGGTCGGCGGTGGGCACGGCGAGTCCCCGGCGGGCCAGCCGCGTCACGGCGGCGAGCGGCCGCCGCGCGTGCCGCCACGCGGCGTGCAGCACCTCTTCATGCAGCGCCCGCGCCCGCCGCCCGCGGTCCCACGGCCGCACGCCCTCCAGCCAGCGGCCGCTCACGAGGCCGTCGAGCGTGTCTCCCGCCAGCACCACCACGACCCGCTCGACGGGCCGATAGCGCCCGTCGCGGCCGAAGCCGGCCCGCAGCGCCGCCAGGCGCAGGTCGTCGAGCAGCCGCAGAAACGGCGCCGGCCGCGGCGGCTCGGCCACGCTGCCGTCGGGTATCGCCCAGTTCGCCGTCACCACGAGCATCGCCGCCCCCCGATGTGTCATCGGCAGGGAGGGCGGCCGCTGGAAGGCCCGCCGCGGCGGCCTGCGCCGGTCGTGCGGGTCGTCAGGGGGGCGAGAAGGCCGTCGTGCAGGTCGATTCGAGCGACCCGTCGAGTTCCGCGCCGGTGACGATCGCCGTGGCCCGCGCCGTGCCGGGGGAGGGCACCCGGTAGGAGACCTCGAAGGTCGCGTGGCCACCCGGAGGCAGGCTGGCGACGGCGTCGAAGCCGACGTTGGAACCGTCGACCCGCACCCGCGAGGGGCTGGGGTCGCCCACGAGCCGAGCCTGGTCGGGCAGCACGATCACGAGGTCGAGCCGCCCGGAGGGCGCCGTGCCGTTGTTCGTGATCGTGCCCACGAGCGTCGTGGCCCCGCCCACCTGCACCGGATCGTCGAGGTCGGCGAGCGTGAGCCGCAGGCCCGCCTCGCGCGGCGTGCGCGGCCGCGGCGTCGTCGACCGGACCATCGTGCACGTCTCGTCGGCGACCATCGCGCCCCCGGGCAGGCCGGCGAGCACGCCCCGCACGCAGGCCCGCGCCGGCGGCGATTCGCGGTAGCTCGTGGCGGAGGCCTGGGCGCGGAGGTTGACCTGTCTCCGCACCTGCCCCCCGGGGTCGATCGCCGGCAGCGTCCACGACACCTGCCCCGTGCCGAGCTTGTAGCCGTCCGACGCCTCGAGCGCCGCGAACGATCCGTCCCAGGTGATCTCGAGCGACGTCGGCGCGGAGGCGACGGGCCCGGCGTTGCGGACCGTGGCGATGCACTCGGCCACGGCTCCCGAGAGCGCCTCGGCCGGGCCGGCGAGGTCCAGCTCGAGCGCGGCGACGGCCGCCGGCGCCGCCACGGCCGGCGGCGGCGCGGGCGTGGTGATCGGCGCGGGCACGACCGCAGGCGCGGGGACGATCGCAGCCGCGGGGGCCGGCGGCGGCACGGCCCCCGCCACCTGCACGCACTCGGTGGCACCGCCCATGTAGGTGTGGGCCTGATCGAGGATCTCCACCCGGTGGCACTGCCGGCCCGGCTCGTCGAGCAGGAAGTCGAGTGTCAGCCGCCGGGTGGTGCCGGCCGCGAGATCGATCGTCCCCTTCTGCTCGATGGGGCTCGCCGAGGCCTCGTGATGGAAGCCCTTGTCGAAGTAGTCGACCACCCGCAGCCCCGACAGCGGCCGCCCCGAGCGGTTGACGATCTCGACCTCGAACGACACCCGCTCGCCGACCTTCGCCGCCAGCGGCCCGGTGATGTTCACGAGCACCGCGTCCTCGCCCCGCACCACGGCACCAGCGAGCACCATGATCACCATGATCACCATGATCACCGTGACGCCCAGCACGAAAAGACGACTCATACGCCCTCTGCCTCCCGGGTCTCCCAGCCTGACGGCCGCAGAGCGTACCACGCAGCCGCGCCGCCTGCCCACCGCGGCTTCGGGCTCCCCTGTCGTAGGCGCAAGGCAGTTTCGGCGGAGACGGTCGGTGGGCACGCGCAGACGCAGGGAGTCGTTGAGGACCATCGGCACCTGATCAAAACCCACGAGTTCAGTACTCTCAACACGACCGTAGTCGAGCATGCCTACCGCCGGCTCCGAATGCGGGTAGAAATCAGGGGCATGACAGGCTGAAGCTTTTCCCACATGGGGCATGACAGGCTGAAGCCTGTCGACAGGCTGAAGCTTTTCCCACATGGGGCATGACAGGCTGAAGCCTGTCCTACGTGCGGACGACGCGGCGCAGGAGCCACAGGCCCCAGAGCACGACGAGCACGTTCCCCATCCACACCGCCGGCGGCGGCAGCACGCCCGCCTTCACCCGCGAGATCCCGAGCATGAACACGGGATAGTAGACGACGAGGATCGGCAGGAAGCAGAGGAAGAAGCTCGTGAGAAAGTCGGCGTTGCGCATCCGGATCGCCATCGGCGCGCCCACGAGCACGAAGCACAGGCAGCTGAAGCCGTTGGCCCAGCGCCGCCACGGCTCCATGATGATGCGGTTGAGGCGGGCGGTGGCCTGCTTCGTCTGCTGCCGCTCCGCCTCGACCGCGGCCGGCGTCGTCTGCTCGAGGTGGCCGGTGAACATCCCGATCGCCACCTTGGCGGCGGCGAGCTGGCGGATCTGCCCGAGCAGGGTCACCTGGTCGACGCGGGCCTTGGGGAACGCGGCCAGCGGGATGTCGGACGGGCTCGAGGAGGCGGTCTCCTTGCGGCTCACGGCCTCCAGGGGCACGACCCGTTCGATCGTGTCGGGAAACACCGCCTTCACGTCGCCCACGTGGAGGGTGCCGTTGCGACAGGTGATCGTGAGCGTGCCCGTCTTGGGGTCGGCCCGCATCTCGGCCTCGGCGGCCGACACGGTGACCGGCGCCGTCTCGCCGCTCGGCTGGAAGGAAAGCGTTGGCCGCACCAGCTTCCGCCCCTCGACGCCCTTGACGTTGATCGACATCTTGGCCGTGCTGTACGACCGCTGCTGCCGGAGCCGGCCGTAGATGATCTCCTCGACGCTGCCGACGATCACCCGGCGCACGCCGTCGCGGCCCCACGACACGGCGACGTCGTTGAGCCATACGGACACGAAGCTCACGACGACGGCCAGGCCGAGGGCCGGCCAGATCGCGGCCAGCGGCGTGATTCCCGCCGCCTTGAGGGCGGTGATCTCGTTGCCCGCCGACATTCTCCCGAACACGCTCGCCACGGCGAAGAGCATCGTGCCGGGCACGGCGAACCGCATCGCCTCCGGCAGCACGTAGGGCACGAGCCTCGCGATCTGGAGCATGCCCAGGCCCTGCTGCTGCGCCTCCTTGACGAGGCCGACCACGAGCATGAACAGCGTGAGCGCACCGAGGGCGACGAGAAACACCTGCAAGAGCTCGCTCAGCACGTACCGGGAGAGGATCTTCATGACTCTGAGGCGGCGCTCCGCACCGTGTCGCCGCGGGCCTGCTCGACGGCGCGGGTGTAGATCGCCAGCGCCTCCGCGAGCGCCACCACCGCCTCGTGGAAGGCGTGCTCCGCCACGTGCCTGCGGACGCGGCCGAGGATCGCCGTGGTCCGCTCCCGGTCGGCGTCGCCGAGCCCCGCCGCGGCCGCTTCGACGCTCGCCGCGAGCCGCTCCAGGAGCGGCTCCGACGGCGCGCAGTCGCCCGAGCGATACGGTCCCTTGCCGATCTGCCTTCCCGGCGGCAACACCCGCCCCTCGCCACCGGCGGGGGCGAGCAGCCCGAGCAGGGCCATGAGCGTGGCGGCGATCGCGACGAGCACGGCGGCGCCGCAGCCCAGCCAGCCGACCGCCTCGGCGACGTCGGCGTTGATGACGGACCTGAGCCACTGCATCAGATCGCTCTTCGGGAAGAGCAGCAGCGCCGCGAACAGGCTCACGGCGGCGATTCCCAGCCACTGCCAGGGCACCGCCGCGCGGCCGGCCGGCCCGGCGGGCTCCTCCGTGAGCTGCCACGGCTGGTCGCCGGCCGACGCCGTCGACACCTCCTCCGCCCCGGCCCGGGCCGCGATCACCGTGACGTTGTCGGGGGCGCCGCGCAGGAGCGTGAGCCCCACGAGCGCGGCCGTCGCCTCCGGCGGCTCGAGCTCCGCGGCGAAGAGGCCGATCTCGTCGTCGGCCACCTGGCCGGAGAGCCCGTCGCTGCAGAGCACGAACGTGTCCCCCTCCTCGATCGGGAACGGTCCCTCGAGATCGACGACGACGTCCGGATGCGGCCCCATCGACCGCGTGATGATGTTCTTGGGCGCGGCGCCGGCGGCCTGCTCGCGCGACATGCCGCCGGCCAGCTCGAGCTCCCACACGAGCGAGTGGTCCCGCGAGAGCTGCTCGATCCTGCCGCCACGCACCCGGTAGGCGCGGCTGTCGCCCACGTGCCCGACGAGCGCGCCGCGCGGCAGGAGCACGAGCGTCGTGCAGGTGGTGCCCATGCCGTGAAACTCCGCCGCGCTCTCCCCCTTGGCGTTGATCTCGGCGTTGGCCTGCTCGATGCTGCGCCGCAGCGCCAGCGGGGGCGACTGCTGGGCCGACTTCTCGTAGACCAGCGGCACCCGCTCGGCGGCGATGCCGCTGGCCATCTCCCCCGCGGCGTGGGCCCCCATCCCGTCGGCCACGAGAAACAGCCAGCCCCGCGTGCGGTATTGCTGGGGGCTCGCCGGGGGCAGGACCGCCCGCGAATCCTGGTTGCTCGCCCGGCGGCGGCCCACGTCGGAGCGGTCGGAGTAGATCAGGCTCGTGCCTTTGCCCACGCTGTGCGCGCCCCGGGAATCGATGTGAAGGTTTCGCGGATTCTAGCGAGGGCACGGAACCCGGGCGATACGCGTCCGGCCGGGAAAACCGCGGAACCCGGCCGCCCGAGGCTGCACTGGCGGCACCGGAGCGGTCCGCGTACCGTCCCGGGCATGATCCTGCCGGCCGCCCATTACACGCATTCGTGCGGCGTCGCGCTCGTCGTCGCGCTCGCAGCCACGGGCTGCGTGCAGCGGCGGATGACGATCCGCAGCAGCCCGCCCGGCGCGCTCGTCTACGTCGACGACTACCAGGTCGGCACGACGCCCGTGTCGACCGACTTCATCTACTACGGCACGCGGAAGATCCGGCTGGTGAAGGACGGATTCGAGACGCTCACCGTGCGGCAGCCGTTCCCGATCCCGTGGTACCAGGTGTTCCCCCTCGACTTCGTCACCGAAAACCTCTGGCCCGCCGAGATCCGCGACGAGCGGGTGGTCGACCTCGCGATGACGCCGCAGACGGCGACGCCACCGGAGGCGGTCGTGGCCCGCGCCGAGCAGGCCCGCGCCTCGGCGGGCAGCCTGCCCGCGCCGCCCCCCGCGGCCGTCGCGCCGCAGGTGGTGGTGCCGCAGCCGATCCCCGCGCCGCCGCCGGCCGGCGGGCCGGTGTTTCCCCCCGGGCCGCCCGCGCCCGCGTTCCAGGCGCCCCCGCAGAATGCTCCGGCGCAGGGAATCCCGAGCCTGGGCGTGCCATAATCGCCGGTCATGCCGACCGCCGCCCCGCCCTCCCGCGCCGACCTCGACCGTCTCAAGCTCGAGCGGCTCCGGGCCCTGCTCGGCACGATCCTGCCGGCGAACAGGTTTTATGCCGAGAAGCTCGCCCGGGTGAGGCAGCCGCCCGAATCGCTCGCCGAACTCGAGGCCTGGCCGTTCACCTACAAGGAGGAGCTGGTCGCCGGCGCCCGCTCCGGCATCCCCGCCAACCTCACCTGGCCGGCCGACCGCTACGTGCGGTTTCACCAGACGAGCGGCACGCACGGCCGGCCGCTGCCGGTGTTCGACACAGCCGCCGACTGGGCGTGGTGGATGGAATGCTGGCGCGAGGTGCTCGACCGCGGCGGCGTGCGGGCCGGCGACCGCGTGCTCGTGGCCTCGTCGTTCGGCCCCTACGCGGGATTCTGGAGCGCGTTCGACGCCGTGCTCGACCGGGGCGCCATGGCCGTGCCCACCGGCGGCATGCCGAGCCTCGCCCGGCTCGAACTGGCCCGCGGCCTGGGCGCCACGGTGCTCGTGGCCACGCCGAGCTACGCCCTGCACCTCGCCGAGGTGGCCCGCGACCGCAAGATCGACACCGCCCGGCTGCCGCTGCGGCTGGTGATCGTGGCCGGTGAGCCGGGGGGCTCGATCCCCGCGGTGCGGGCGCGGATCGCCGAGGCCTGGGGGGCCGACGTGCTCGACCACGCCGGCGCGACCGAGGTCGGGCCGTGGGGCGCCGGCACGCTCGCAGGCACCGGCGTCGACGTGATCGAACCCTGCTTCCACGCCGAGTTCCTCGCCGTCGAGACGGGGCGGGCCGCGGAGCCCGGCGAGCTCTCCGAGCTCGTGCTCACGACGCTCGGCCGCGCGGGCGCCCCCGTGATCCGCTACCGCACGGGCGACCTCGTGCGGCCGCTGTGGCCCGACGCCGGCGCCGCCTGCCCGTGGGTGCGGCTCGACGGCGGCATCCTCGGCCGCACCGACGACATGCTCGTGGTGCGCGGCGTCAACATCTTCCCCGGGTCGATCGACGACATCGTGCGCAGCTTTCCCGAGATCGTCGAATACCGCCTCACGGTCGAAACCGTCTCCAGCCTCGACGCCATCCGCCTGGAGGTGGAAGACCACCTCGCCGCCCCCGACCGCGTGGCCCGCGAGCTGCAGGTGCGGCTCGGCCTGCGGGTCGACGTGGCCGCCGTGCCGATCGGCACGCTGCCGCGGTTCGAGGGGAAGGGCCGCCGCGTCGTCGACCGGCGCACCTCCGCGGGGCACCCCGTCGCATGACCACCCCCCTGCCCCGCGCGCTCCGCCGACTCGACGACCCGCGCTCCCCCGGCGCGATCGAGATCGCCTGGAGCGACGGCACGACGAGCGTCTACCCGCCCCGTCTTCTGCGCGACGCCTGCCCCTGCGCCACCTGCCGCGAAAAACGGACGCAGCCCGCCCGCCCGAATCCGCTGGCCGTGCTCGCCCCCGAGGAAATCACCCCGCTCGCGATCACCGGTATGAAGCCGGTGGGCCAATACGCCTACTCGATCGAATTCTCCGACGGCCACTCGAGCGGCATCTACACGCTCGACTACCTGCGCGAACTCGGCGGGTGAACTGACAGGGCGATTGTTCCTCAATGTGCACGCGCCGGCTGCGGGCCACCCGATCCCCCTCGCCGGACGTTCGCCTTCGCCCTCCAGGCTCCGGCTCACTCGGAGCGACTGGCGCTGCGCCATCCATGGCTCCGCTGGTCGCAAACGCCGGCTCAAGGGACACGGGTAGCCCGCAGCCTCCTCTACTCGTAGGCGCCAGGAACTTTCGGCGGAGTCGGTCGGTGGGCACGCGCAGACGAAGGGAGTCGTTGAGGACGA
>RGVT01000080.1 GCA_010027105.1 Planctomycetia bacterium | reverse complement strand
TCGTCGGCTCGTCGAGGAGGAGCAGGTCGGGCTTCTCCAGGAGCAGCTTGCAGAGGGCCACGCGGCGGCGCTCGCCGCCGGAGAGGTTCGTCACGGCCCAGTCGCCGGGGGGAAGGTTCATCGCGTCCATCGCGATCTCCACCTGCCGGTCCAGATCCCAGAGATTCTTGGCGTCGATCTCGTCCTGCACCGTCGCCTGCTCGGCGAGGAGTTTCTCCATCTCCTTGTCGTCGAGCGGCTCGCCGAGCCGGGAGTTGATCTCCTCGAAGCGGCGCAGCACGGCCCGCGAATGGTCGACCGCGTCCATGACGTTCTCGAACACCGTCTTCTTCGGGTCGAGCTTCGGCTCCTGCTCGAGATACCCCACGGTGTAGCCGTCGGCCAAGCGGGCCTCGCCGTCGTATTCCCTGTCGATCCCCGCCATGATCTTCATGAGGGTGCTCTTGCCGGCCCCGTTGCGGCCGAGCAGCCCGATCTTCGCGCCGGGGTAAAAGGCGAGGTTGATGTTCTTCAAGAGCTCGCGCTGCCCGAACTTCTTGTTGAGGTCGATGATCTGGTAGATGAACGCTGGGCCCATGCGGCGTGTTGCACTCCGTGCGCGGAACGGAAATCTCGATGTTGCTCGTGGTGCGTCGTGCGGGCGAAGACGGGAAGCAGTCCCGCATCGGACGCCGCGACACCTCGTTGCACGGGATGCCGACGTGGTCTACGATTCCGCTGACCGCGACTCGCACCAGTATACAGGAGCCGTCCGCCATGGCCGACTACGCCCACCCCGAGGTGCTCGTTTCCACCGAATGGGTGGCCGGACACGTGCACGACCCGAACGTGCGCATCGTGGAGTCGGACGAGGACCGGGCGCTCTACGTGCAGGGGCACGTGCCGGGCGCGGTCGAGATCGACTGGATCACCGACCTGCAGGACGCCACCTGCCGCGACTACATCGACAGGGCGGCCTTCGAGCGGCTCTGCGCCGAGCGCGGCATCTCCAACGAAACGACCGTCGTCTTCTACGGCGACAAGAACAACTGGTGGGCCTGCTACGCCTTCTGGGTGTTCAAACTCTACGGCCACAAGGACTGCCGGATCATGAACGGCGGCCGCAAGCGTTGGGAACTCGACGGCCGGGCCTGGTCGAACGACCGCGTGAGCCATCCGCGGGCCCACTACACGGCCTCGGAGCAGGACGCCTCGATCCGGGCCCTCCGCGACGAGGTGCTCAAGCACTGCAAGTCCGGCAGGCAACTGCTCGACGTCCGCAGCCCCGAGGAATACCGCGGCGAGCGGATGCACATGCCCGACTACCCCAACGAGGGCGCCTGCCGCGGCGGCCATGTGCCCGGGGCCGTCAACATCCCCTGGCCGCTGAACTGCAACGACGACGGCACGTTCAAGTCGGTGAAGGAACTCGAAAAGCTCTATCTCAAGGAGCTCAAGATGAAGCGCCGGTCTCCCACGATCGCCTACTGCCGGATCGGCGAGCGGTCGAGCCTGACGTGGTTCGTGCTCACGTATCTGCTCGGCTTCGGCAACGTGAAGAACTACGACGGCTCGTGGCTCGAGTGGGGCAACTGCGTCCGCGTGCCGATCGCGAAGGGCCCCGAGCCGGGCGCCTTCACGCCGGCCTCCGTCCACGCCTGATCCGTCGCGGCCATGCCCAGCGTGCAGGAACGCCTCGACGCGATCGTCGCAGAGTTCGCCGACCTTGACGGCCGGGAGAAACTCGAACTGCTCGTCGACTTTGCCAAGGGGCTGCCGCCCCTGACGCCGGAATACGCGGCTCGGAAGATGGCGGAAGACCGCCGGGTGCACGAATGCCAGACGCCCGTCTTCCTCTGGCCGGAAGTGCACGACGGCATGGCTCGCCTGGTCGCGGAAGTGGCGCCCGAGGCGCCGACGGTAAAAGGCTTCGTGGCGATCCTCGCCGAGGCGGTCGCCGACCGCCCCGTGGCGGAGGCGGCCGGGCTTTCCGACGACGTCCTCGAACGCATGGGGCTCGCCGACGTGCTCGGGATGATGCGGGCCCGCGGCCTGCATGCGATCGTGGCCCGCGTCCGCAAGAGCCTGCTCGAGCAGGCGGCTGCCGCCAATTCCTGAAGCACGAGAGGAACGACCGGACGATGATGCGACTCGTGGCTGGAATCGATCTCGGTGGCACCGCCGTCAACTACACGTTCCTCGACGAGGCCGGCCACTTCCGCATCGACGACCTCTTCGAGCATCCCGCCCGCAGCGTCGACGGCCCCGACACCTGTCTCACGCAGATCGCCGACGGCCTCGCGCTCGCCGCGGCCCATGCCGGCGTCGAACTCGACAAGGTGGTGGCTGTGGGGCTCGACACCCCGGGCCCCGCCTCGGCGACCGGAGTGCTCAGCAGCAAGGGTTCCACCAACTTCGTCCATCCCGCTTGGGCCGGCTTCGACATCCGGGGCGGCGTCGAACAAAAGCTCGGCAAGCCGGTCGTCTATCTCAACGACGGCAACGCCGCCGCGCTCTGGGGCCACGTCTCGATCTTCGGCTCCGACAACCGCGCCACGAGCCTCTCGGCGATCATCGGCACCGGTCTCGGCGGGGGGGTGATCGTGGAGGGCCGCGTCGTCACGGGCCGCAACGGCTTCGGCGGTGAACTCGGCCACGTGCTCATTCCCTGGCACGCGATCCCCGGGATCGAGGGGCTCGTGCCGCGGTGCAACTGCGGCCGGACGGGCGACCTCGAGTCGCTCTGCTCGCTGACGGCGATCCGGCGCACGCTCCTGCCGTTCTTTCTCACGAAGACACCCGGCCATTCGCTCGCGGGCCTCGACCCGGCCGATGCAGCCAAGCGGGTGCGGGGCTTGGCCGTCGACGGCGATGCGATGTGCCGGGAGATCTTCCGCGTGCAGGCCCGGGCGCTCGGGCTGTTCTTCGACGAGATGATCAACGTCTTCGATCCCGATGCGCTCGTCGTGGGTGGCGGTGCGATGGAGGCGACGCCGGAGTTTCGCGGGTGGTTTCTCGACGAAATCAGGGCCGGCATGCCGCCGCAGCGGATGGAGCAGGCGGGCATCGCCTTGCACGTGATCCCCAACGGCGACACGGCCGGCGCTCGGGGCGCGGCCCTGGAGGCTGCCCGCACCGTCCGCGCCTGATTCGGCCGGGCGGGCCTACGCCACGCGGTCGAGGATCGGCAGGACGGGAAGTCCGCTCTCACGCCGCGGCGCCACCGGGGCGGGTTCCGGCAGATCAGCCGGCTTCGTGCGCGGCGGCCCGAACAGGGCGAGCCGCGCCGTCGCGAGCAGGCCGCCGAGCGAGCCGAACGTGGCCTCGACGGCCGCCGGTTCGTAGCCGCAGTGCACCATGCAGTCCTGGCACTTGGAGTTGCCGCTCGCCCGGCCGTAGGCGCCCCAGTCGGTCTCCTCCATCAGTTCGCGAAAGCTCTTCGCATAGCCCTCGTCGAGGAGGTAGCAGGGCCGCTGCCACCCGAAGAGGTTGAACGTGGGCGTGCCCCAGGGGCGGCATTCCAGGTCCCAGGCCCCTTTGAGAAACTCGAGGAACACCGGCGACTGGTTGAACTTCCAGCGGGCCGGCGCGTCGGCCAGGATCCGGCGGAAGAGCGACTGGCTGCGCTGCCGCCGCAGGAAGTGCTCCTGGTCGGGCGCCTTCGCATAGGAATAGCCCGGCGAGATCATCATCCCCTCGACGCCGAGCGCCATCACCTCGTCGAAGAACCGCCGGTAGCGGGCCGGATCGGCGTCCGAGAAGAGCGTGGAGTTCGTCGTGACGCGAAACCCCGCCTTGCGGGCGGTGCGGATCGCGGCCACGGCCTTGTCGAACACCCCCTCGCGGCACACCGCGTGGTCGTGCTCCTCACGCGGGCCGTCGAGGTGCACCGAGAACGCCAGATACGGCGACGGCGTGAAGTGCGGCAGCATCTCCTCGAGCTTGAGGGCGTTCGTGCACAGGTAGAGGTAGCGCTTGCGGGCCACGATCCCGGCCACGATCTGCTCGATTTGCGGATGGAGGAGCGGCTCTCCTCCTGGGATCGACACGATCGGCGCCCCGCATTCGTCGACGGCGCGAAAGCACTGCTCGGGCGTGAGATGCGACCGCAGCACGTCGGCAGGATGCTGGATCTTGCCGCAGCCGCCGCAGGCCAGATTGCAGCGAAAGAGCGGCTCGAGCATCAGCACGAGCGGATATTTCGCGTTGCCCCGCAGCCGTTGCACGGCGACGTGCCGCAGGACCGCGATCATCTGTCCGACGGGCACGCTCATGCGACCCGCCCCCGTGCGACACTTCCGCCCGCCGCCGATCTCCGCGCCGCGGCCCAGCGGGCCAGGGCCATGAGCGGAAAGTAGATCGGGTAGTAGTGGTAGCGGAGATAGAAGACCTTCGGGAAACCGGTGCCGGTGAACTCACGCTCGTCCCACGCACCGTCCTCGGCCTGCCTCGCCACGAGCCACTGCGCGCCGCGCCGTGCCTCGCGGCAGTGCGGCCGACCGGCTGCGACGAGACCGGCGAGGGCCCAGGCGGTCTGCGACGCCGTCGGGGTGCCCACGCCGGCCAGCCGCTCGTCGGCATAGCTCTCGCAACTCTCGCCCCAGCCGCCGCACGGCTGCTGGCGGCTGGCGAGCCAGTCGGCGCCGCACGACACGGCGGGATCGTCGGCGGACACGCCCACCGCCCCCAGGCCCTCGATGGCCTGCCAGGTGCCGTAGATGTAGTTCACGCCCCAGCGGCCGAACCACGAGCCGTCGGGCCGCTGTTCGCGCCGTAGGTACGCGACGCCGCGATCGACGGCGGGATGCCCCTGCCGCAGGCCGAGCCTGCCGAATGCCTCGAGCACGCGGCCCGCGAGGTCGGGTGAACTCGGATCGATCATCGCGTTGTGGTCGGCGAACGGCACCTGGCAGAGCAGTTCGCAGTCGTTGTCGCGGTCGAAGGCCCCCCAGCCGCCGTCGGAGTTCTGCATCGCCTCGAGCCACGGCACCGCGCGGGCGAAGGCCGCGGCGTTCCGCGCGAGCCGCCGTCGACCGGCCTCCGTCGCCGCCGCCGGTCCGCCCGCATGGTCGCGCCACGTCGCCAGCGCGATCAGCACCATGGCGGTGTCGTCGACGTCGGGATAAAAGCGGTTCGCATACTGGAAGCACCAGCCGGAAGGCCGCGCCCGGGCGGCCGAACGCTCCCAGTCTCCGGGCGCTCGAACCTCGCGATCGAGCAGCCAGTCGACGGCGGCGGCGAGCCGGGCCGCCTCGCCACTTCGTCCGGGGCCGCCGGCCGTGCCCGCCGCGTCGGCGAGGCCTCGCAGGCTGATCGCGGTGTCCCAGACGGGCGACCGACAGGGCTCGAGTCGCGTCGTGCCGTCGGGCTGCGGCTCGACGAGCCGGCCGAGCTGTCGCCAGCACTCCGCGACCTCGGGCGAGTCGTCGTCGCATCCGAGTGCCTTGAGCGCGACGATGCTCCACACGATCGGCGGGAAGATCGCCCCGAGGCCGTCGCTGCCGGAAAACCGGTCGAGCATCCAGCGCCGGCAGGCCATCACGGCCCGGCTGCGGAGCGGGCGGATGCCGAGGGAGTCGAGCAGCTTGAGAATCCGGTCGACGCCCTTGAAGAACGACGCCCACCCACTCCGCCCTCCGGCGGGCGGCGGACCGTGCCGGGCATCAGCCCGGGAAAACAATTCCGCGATCCCGCGCTCGACGGGAATCCGCCGCACCGGCTGGAAGGCCCACATCAGCGACAGCGGCACGATCATCGTGCGCGACCACGCCGAGACCCGCGCGAGGTTCACCGGAAACCAGTCCGGCAGCAGCACCATCTCCGGCGGCACGGCCGGGCATGCGGAGTAGGGGATCTGACCGAGCAGCGCGAGGTAATAGCGGGTGAAACTGTTGACGGCCCACGGGCCGCCCGCGGCGGCGATCGCGGCGCGGGCCCGCTCCAGCGGCTCGCTGTGCGGATCGTGCCCGAACACCTTGAGTGCGAGGTATGCCTTCACGCTCGCGCTCACGTCGACGGGGCCACCCGGATGAATCGCCCAGCCTCCCCCGGGCCGTTGCTCCGCGAGGATGCGCCGGCAGGCGCCCGGGGCGTGAGGGTCCGACGTCCGACCGGCCCAAGCCAGGATGAGGAGATACTCGCTCTCCAGGATCGAATCCCCCTCGAGGGGACCACGCCAATGGCCGTCGATCGCCTGCCGGTCGAGCAGCCAGTGAGTCGTGCGGGCGGCGGCGTCGGAGGCGGCGTCGCATTCGAGCCCCGCCGTGGCATCCGCATGCTCGGGCGGCCGCGCGCCCAGCATGTCACGCACGGCCGTGAGCGCGCCGCGGCCGCGGGCGATCGCGGAACGGACGGAGCCGACCTGCGGAATCGGGGCCTCACTCCGCCCGATCCGGTCGGCGGAATGCTGCCAGGAAGGGGCCAGGGCCTGCTCCGGGGCAGGCGAGAGTTCGTAACTCATGGGAACATCCATGCTCCTCATCGACGGGCTCCACACCGTGGGCCCGATTGCCAGACAGGTGGCGGAGGATAGAGAAAGCCGGCAGTACCGACAAGGGCGATCCCGGTCGAATCCGCGGTCGCGTCATGCGGGAGAAGCTGGGCAAACCTTGCCGACGGACGGCGCGGGCAGGCGGATCGTCACCGTCGTGCCGATCGCCGGCCGCGAGGCGATCGTCACCGTGCCACCGCTGGCCTCGACGAACCGCCAGGCCTTCGAGAGCCCGAGCCCGGCGCCGCGGCCCGCCTCGCGTCCACTGAAGAACGGGTCGAACGCGCGGCCGACGGTCGCCTCGTCCATCCCGCTGCCGTCGTCGACCACGGTGATCTCGCACCGGCCCGACGCGCCGTGACCCGCGCGGGCGGCGACGACCACCCGCCCTCCGTCGGCGGCCGCTTCGACGGCGTTGGTGACGATCGCCCGCAGCGCCTCCTCCACCTGGCCGCGATCGACGTGCGCCAGCACCTGCGCCGCGGCCGGTTCTTCGATCGCCACGCGCACGCCCCGCGACGCGGCCAGCGGCCCCACCGCTTCCGCCGCCGCGGCCACGATGCAGGCGACGTCGGCCTCCTCGATCCGTGGCTTCGGCGGGCGGGCGAAGAGCATCAGGCCGCCGATCATGTCGCGGGCCCGAAACGACTGGTCGACGATCGTGGCCAGTCGGCGGCGGCGCTCGGAATCCCGCTCCTCGATCATCAGGGCCTGGGCCCGCGTGGCGATGTTGGCGAGCGGATTGTTGATCTCGTGTCCGGCACCGTAGGCCAGTTCGCGGGCCGCCTCCAGCCGCGCGGCCAGCACCGCCCCGGCGAAATCCCGGTCGACACGGCCGTGATCCAGCATGCGGCCGACGGCCTCGGCCAGAAGCAGCGCCTCGGCCACCGGCTCGGCGGCGGGGAGCACGGGCGCAGCCGCGGCCGGCAACGCCCCGACCACGAGATCCTCGGCAAGCGCCGCGATCAGCCTGCCGCCGCCCGGCCCCGGGGGACGCACGGCCGTGAAGCCGCCGCCGTCGCCGCCGAGCCCGCGGGCGGCGAGCCACGTCCGCACCGCCTCGGCGTCACCGCAGAGCGCGAGCCAGCGCCCGGCGTCGTCACACCCGGCGAGCACGGCCCTCGCCAGGCCGAGACAGGCCTGGCGAGGGACCGGCAACGCGACGGGATCACAGGAACCACTTCCTCCGGACTGCGGGCGAACGACCAGCCACGCGCCGGATTCCTGCGACACTGTGCAACTCCAAGGGCCGACCGATCAGGAGCCGGCGGCCACCGATTCGATATCGAGCAGGCCGCAGATTCGATCGACGAGCACTTCGGCCTCGAACGGCTTCTGCAGGAACTCGTTGGCGCCGGAGGCCTTGAGATCCTCGATCTTGTCCGGCTCGCACATGCCCGAGATGCAGATGATCTTCACCTCGTCCATGGTCGAGTCGCTGCGGACCCGCTGGCACACTTCCTTGCCGTTGATGTCCGGCAGCATCACGTCGAGCACGATCAGGTCCGGACGGTAGTCCTTGACCATCATGCCGGCATCGAAGCCGTTGTTCACGCTCCGCGTCTCGAAGCGGCCATCCCGCTCGAGCACGTCGGTGATCAGCTCCACGAGATCCTGGTCGTCGTCGACGACGAGGATCTTCCGACGCCCGCTCTCGAGGGCGTCGGTCGGGATGCCGTTGTCCCTCATGAACAGGAACAGCTGATCCCGCGGAATCCTGCGGAACCGGCTGCCCGGCACGCGGAACCCCTTCAACTGCCCCGAATCGAAGCAGCGAATGATCGTCTGCTGGCTTACCTTACAAATTTTGGCGGCTTCGCCAGTCGTATAAACGGTCTTTTGCATGTGCTTGACCACCCTCTCCCTAGCCGTGGTGCAGCTAGTCAAAAACGGTGCCCGGGGCCTCCTCACCGGCGACTCAGCCCCGAACGCCTAGGCCTCCTTGCCAGGAACACTCAACCAGTCCACCCAAACGCTCGCCGACATCGCACTCCGTGCTTTCGACGCCGACGGGTGTCTCGAACCAGGGCCCGCAAGGATTCCTGACAGGCGGGGAAAGAAGGGGAAGGAGAAATCCGTTCCTCGTCCTGCCTCCGTGCATGCCATCCTTGCCAGACGACCCAACTCTACAGGTCGCTTCCGCAGCGAGTCAATATCGACCCAGTTGACGCAAACGCCTTGCGCACAAGGGTTTTGCGTGAAGCCGCACAACGCTCCCAACAATCCGATCCCGCCGTGCCTCCGCAGGATCACACGGGCACGACGACCTCGAGCAGTTCGATCGCGGGCTGGCCACCGACGAGAATCTCCGCCACGCGGCCGCTGAGCGGCCCCGGCATCGCAAGGATGCCGTCGAGATGAGGCCCGGGCGTGATCCGCACGAAGCTCACCCGGTGCACATCGCAGAGCAAACCGGCCTCGATCAGGATCCTCCCCAGGGGCGCGGCGGCGCGGCGAATCGCAGCGGCGGTCGCGGGATCAACCGCGGCGAGGTCGATCCGCACGATGCCGTATTGCACCACCTGGCCATCGGGCCGGACCAGCAGGATCTCGCGGGCATACCTTGCCCCGCTGCCCTCGGCTGCCTTCTGCTCCGCCACGACCCGCACGTCGAGGCGACACACATGATGCCGCTCCATCGTCACGGTCATGTGGCTGCGGTGGTCGAGCAACTGCCGATCGACGGCCGGCAGTTCGCTGGCATCGACCGTGGTGATCGTGCCGAACGACGCGATGCTTGGGCAGAAGAGTCGCGCGAGACATTCGGCGCGGCCCACCGCATCGGCACCGTCCGGCGACGATCGGCCTGGGCTCATCATCCGCCCGTCGCGCCGGCAGGCACCGCGAGGTCGAGGAGGAACTCGAGCACCTCGCGC
>RGVT01000079.1 GCA_010027105.1 Planctomycetia bacterium | reverse complement strand
CCGCGAGCAGTGGCACGAGGCGAGCCAGCGGCTCCACGCCACGAACAACTTCCCCGAGTTCACCGGCCGCGTCTGCCCCGCCCCCTGCGAGGCGGCCTGCGTGCTCGGCATCAACGAGGATCCCGTCGCCATCAAGCAGATCGAGATGACGATCGCCGACCGCTCGTTCGACGAGGGCTGGGTGGTGCCCGAGCCGCCCGCCGTGCGCTCGGGCAAGCGGGTGGCCGTGGTGGGCAGCGGGCCATCAGGACTGGCCGCGGCGCAACAGTTGAATCGGGCCGGCCACCTCGTGACCGTCTTCGAGCGGTCCGACCGGCCGGGCGGCCTCTTGATGTACGGCATCCCCGACTTCAAGCTCGAGAAGTGGCGGGTGTGGCGGCGGATCGAGCAGCTGGAGGCGGAGGGGGTCGAGTTCCGCTGCGGCGTGGACGTCGGCAGCGATGTCGCCACGCAGTCATTGCAGGAGGAGTACGACGCGATCGTGCTCACGGGCGGCGCCACGCTCGGCCGCGATCTCCCGATCCCCGGCCGCGAGCTCGCGGGCGTGCACTACGCCATGGAGTTCCTTCCCCAGCAAAACAAAAAGTGCGCCGGCGACGAGGTGCCGGGGCAGATCTCGGCCGAGGGCAAGGACGTGATCGTGATCGGCGGTGGTGACACGGGCTCCGACTGCACCGGCACGAGCAACCGCCACGGGGCGAAGAGCCTGACGCAGTTCGAGCTGCTCCCGCAGCCGCCCGATCTCGGCAAGTATCCGCGGCGCGCCGAGCGTCCGGCCGGCAGCCCGTGGCCGCTCTGGACGCAGATGCTGCGCACGAGCTCGTCGCACGAGGAGGGCTGCCGTCGCGAGTTCGGCATCCTCACGAAGGAGTTCCTCGGCGACGACAAGGGCCGCCTCAAGAGCCTCAGGACCGTGCGGATCGAGTGGTACACCGACGCGGCCTCGGGCCAGCAGAAGTTCAAGGAGCTGCCCGGCACGGAGCAGGAGTGGCCGTGCCAGCTCGCGCTGTTGGCGATGGGCTTCGTGGGGCCGGAGAAGCAGGGGCCGATCGCCGACCTCGGCCTCGAGCTCGATCCACGGGGCAACGTCAAGACGGGTGCCGACTACATGACGAGCCGGGAGGGCGTGTTCGCCGCGGGCGACCTGCGCCGCGGGCAGTCGCTCGTGGTGTGGGCGATCCACGAGGGGCGCGAGGCGGCCCGGTCGGTGGACCTGTGGCTCATGGGCCAGACGAACCTGCCGAGCCTCGGCGCCGGCGAATTCGCCGTCAGGGCGTGAGCGACACGGTGAGCCCGCCGGCGTTGTCGGCGAGTTCGCCGGGGCTTTCGTTGAGCTTGCAATACAGCGGCCCGGCGGCGGCGGCGGTGAACCTGCCCGCCGCGCCCTCGCCCAGCACCCGGAACGAGGGCAGCGAGCCGTCCGCCGGCTCGACCCACTGGGCCACGAGCAGCCTCCCGACCGGCCGGCCGCGGTGCCAGCGCAGGGTGATGCCGTCGGGCCCGCTTTCCAGGTCGCGCCCGGCGGCCCGCCCCACGGTCGTGCGGCCGGTGGCGCGGAACGAGCAGGCCTGGCCGGCGGCGAGCATGCTGCCGGCGTTCTGCCAGCCGCGGTCGGCGGCGACCGTCGCCGTGTGCGGCTCCGCGAGCGGCCGGCCGGGCGCCCAGTCGACCGCCATGCGGTCGAAGTCGTAGCCGTAGTCGAGGTCGTCGAGGAACGCGGCGAAGTCGCGGCTCGCGCGGGGCCCATCCCACTCCGGAGTGCCGGTCAGCCGGTTCGTGAAGTCGCGGTCGAGCGGACCGCGCTCCGCGGCCGCGAAGGCCGTTCGGTGCGTCGGATGCCCGGCGAGAAACGCGGCCGCCGCCCAGCTCGCGGCGTAGGCGGAGAGCTCCCGATGGGCCGCGGGCGGCAGCGCGAACACGTCCTCGAGCCCGGGAGCCCGGCCCGCGGCGGAGAGGGCCCGCAGCGTTTCGATCCGGCCCAGCTGCTCGACGTCGCCCGGCCGCTCCGGGATCGGCGTCGGCACGAACCGGGCGCCCCGGGCGGCGGCGCGGTCGAGCCGGTGCATGGCGAGCAGTTCGGCGATCCCCTCGGTGTACCACGGCGGCGCCGCGGCCGACCGCAGCGTGAGCGTGAAGGCGTGCACGCCCTCGTGGAGGAGCAGGTGACGGCGGTAGTCGGGGTTCGACTGGTCGACGAGCCAGAACCGGTCGGCCGCGCAGAACCCGTTCTCGAAGTCGGGCACGACGCCGTCGACGGGCAGCAGGCCGGCGGCGCGAAACCGCTCGCGGTCGACGATCAGGCAGCCCACCGCCCGCCAGTCGGCGTGGGCCGCGGGATCGACATGATAGTGGCGGCACCAGGCTGCGAACGCCTCGTCGAACAGCCCGGGCAGGTCCGGCACGCCGTCGCCGTCGCGGGCGGGGCGGTCGGTGAGGAGCGTGAGGTGCCGTCCCTCGAGCACGCGCAGGCCGGCGCGGCGGGCGAGTTCGACGGGCGACCCGGCCCCGGCCGGTCCGGCGGGCCACACGAGCGCCGACACGAGCGCCAACACGAGCGCCAGAGCAGAGAGCCACACCCGCAGCCGCGGCCGGGCCTGCATCGAACGCTCGTGCCGCGGGTTTGCCTGCATGACCGCTCAGTTCACCCAGATCGCCGGGCCGCGGCAAGCGCACGGCCCGCGGGCGGGAAGGCCGCCGCACCAGGCTGGAATTGCGATCGCCCGGACGGCGGCCGGCCGGGTACAACCGCGCGGTCCGCGAACGCGCGGTTCACGAGGAGAGCGGAGATGCGGCCGACTCGCCCGACCTCGACCGGCCCGGCACGGTGCGGCGCGGCGGTCGCGCTCCTCGCGGCGGTCGCGGCGCGGGCGGCCGACGGCCCGCCGCCGGCGGCGGCGCCAGCCGGGGTGCCGATCGCGCAGGCCGTGCCCTGGCCGGGCTACGTGATCCAGGGCGGGACGATCCCGCCCGGGTGGCAGCCGCAGCCGGTCCCCTGGCAGATGACCGGGCCCGACGGCCGGCCGGTCACGATGTATTACGCGCCGACCTACACGTTCACCTATCCGATCGGTCCCCCGATGCCGCTGGCCGCGCCGGTGCAGCGGCGCCAGGCCTACCCGCGGCCGGGTCCGCCGCCCCCGGCGTCCGCGGACGGCTGGAACTACCGCACACAGAGCGCACCGCCCCCGACCTTCCAGTTCGGCAGGCCGTGACGATCGTCGGTTCGACGGTCACGGTCGGCGTCGAGTGCGGCCCGGTCCGTCACCACAGCCACCCCGACAACAGCCCCGTCGGCCCGCCGTGCGGCCTGGAGCCACAGCACCCGCGGCCGGCGGCGCACGCCGCGCACACCCACTCCACCTTGTATTCGTAGGAGTCGGTCTCCTTCTCGCTGACCGTTTTCAGGAGCAGGTGCTTCTCCCGCACCCGGACGTCGTCGCCGCAGCCGTCGTCGCACCCGGTGCAGCTGACGCCGCCGTGGCGACCGTGCCCGAGGCAGCCACAGCCCGGCACGCAGACCAGTTCGCACTTCATGCCATACTCGACGTGGGGCTTCTTCTTCTTGATCGGCACCTTGCGGCACACCGGCACCAGCCGCGGCGAGCCGGTGCAGCTGACGTAGCCGCCGGCCACATCCGCGACCGGGGCGGCGGGGCCGGCCGGCACGGGGAGCGATTCGGCCGGCTCGTCGCCGAACGTGAGCCCGGGCTCGGGTGCCGCTTGCGCCGCCTTCGGAGCCACCTTCGGTGCCGCCTTCGGTGCCGCCTTCGGAGCGGCATTTGGTCCGGCCTGTGGTGCGGCGTGGGCGGGTGGGAGCGACGCCAGGCTCCAGCCGACGGCGACCACCGCCAGCACACGGGAGGTCTCGAGGATTCTTGTGATGGAACGGGTCATGGCATGGTCCTGCGGAGAACGGGGGGGCGGGGATGACGTTCAGTAGTCCATGGCGAGGCGGGCGCCGAAGCCGTTGATGCCGCCGCTGCCGTTGACGTTGTTCATGTTGACGAAGTTGCGGTAGCAGAAGTCGTAGTTGAAATACACGCGGGCGTTGGGGTTGAGGATCCAGTTGAGCCCGAGCGTCATGCCGTTGAGCATGCCGCCGTTGAGGCCCTTGTCGTTGAGGTTCACCCAGTCGTAGCGGGCCCCGACCTGCCAGGCACCGGGGCTCGAGAGGATCCGCTTCTTTCCCTTCACGACGTGGAAGTTGCTGCGCGGGACGAAGCGGTCGAGCACCGCCAGCCGCTTGTTGTAGGCCCGCCCCTCGCCCGTGAGGGCGTACATCACCTCGCAGTAGGCGCCCTGGTAGAAGAGGTTGCTGATCACGGTGTTCACGGGCTGGCTGCCGTAGGTGCCGTTGGGCGTGAGGGCCGTCCGCACCTTGGGGACGATGTTGCAGGTCCACTCGGCCTGCATCGAGAGCGGGCCGAAGTTGGCGGCGTACTCGGCCGTCAGCAGCGTGGTGTAGTCGGCGTTGATGATGCCCGTGTCGGCGAGGATCGAGTTGAAGGAACCGGGTGCGCCGTTGCGGATGTTGTTCCGAACCCGGTAGCGGAGGCCGCCCTGCTCGGTCACCGCACCGGCCGCATTGGTGGCGACGATCGGATTGGCCGACTGCGACCAGTCCACGCAGAAGCCGACGTGCATCCAGCGGTTGCGCTCCGGCTCGTCGATCAACAGGCCGGTGACGCGACCCTGGAGGGAGTTGGCGGCGGCCGTGTTCGAGAAGCCGTAGATGTCGTAGATGTTCTTGAAGGCCCCGAAGCCCCACCACATCCGGTCGTTCTCCAGGGCGTTGTTGAAGATCTCGATGCCGGGCGCGTAGGCGTTGTTGAAGGGCATCGTGAAGGCGTCGGCGAGGTACGACCGCTCCATGAAGTTGGTGAACCGGTCGCTCGTGATGTGCTCGAGGCCGGTGAGCGTGTTCTGGTTGCCGACGCGGACGTTGCCGATCCAGGGCAGCTTCGTGATGCCGAACCAGCACTCCGTCGGAGCCGGGAGCGGCCCGTCCGCGGTGTCGGAGATGTTCTGCTGCTGGGTGAACAGATACTGCTCCTGCACGAACTCCCACTCGTTGAGAAACTCGAAGGTCTCGTACATCTGCCCGTCGATGCGGAGGCGGCCGCGGCGGGCATTGGTCGCGCCGGCCAGCCGCGGGTTGACGCCGCCGTTGTTGGACGGAAGGTTCGGGCCGGGCCCGGCCGTGAACGACGTGGTGTCGTATTGCAGGCGGCCGCCGATGTGCAGGCGGAACTCACGGTTGGTGGAAAACAGCTCGAGACCGTTGTTCCACTCCGGAAGCATCTTGACGTCGGCGCCCACGGTGAGGGCGTCGTCGGTGAGGGACGACTCCCCCTGGGTGAGCTCCTCCTCCTCCGTCTCGCCCCGGTCCTGGACCCCTTCCTCCGTGAGCGTCCGGCCTTCGGGGGCTTCCGGACCGGCGCGGCCGGTGAGGGCGTCGTCGGTGAGCGCGGATTCTCCCTGGGAGAGCTTCTCGTCTTCCGTCTGCTCGGAGTCGCCTTCGGCGGGATCCTCCGGCGACTGGAAACGGATCAGCGGCAGGGGCTCGAACGTGGCGGTGGCGACGCCGGCGATCGACGAGCCACCGGGATCGAGAGCGGCGGCAGTCAGGCTGGCCAGGGCGATCGCCAGGCCGGCCGCGAGTCGCACGATGCTGCGGTTCACGGTGTCGTCCTCGTGTCCGGGGTCGGGGGTGTGTCCGTCGGCGGATCCCAAAGTGCAGGCCGCAAACTCGACGCGACCTTGCCAGCCTGCACAATCGGAACTTCCGACGTTGCCGGTACAATCGTCACCCGGGACCGGAAACTTGATGAGTTGGAAGTTTTTTCTTCCGGAATCGGCTCAAGTTTGCCCAGGCTCGCCGGGCGCATGAAGCACCCGGAAGCCCGCGCCACTCCGGCGGGCAGAAGCCGACGAATTCGCCTGGTGTGGCGTGATTCCGGCAGGAAAAGCAAAGCGGGCGAAGGGACTCGAACCCTCGACATCCAGCTTGGGAAGCTAGCGCTCTACCAACTGAGCTACGCCCGCGACGCGTGTGAACGTACCACAATTCTCCGCCACTTCATCCCCGCCGCAGCGGGTCGGCGGGCCCCGCCGGCGGCCGGGCGGTACGATGACGGGTCGCCCCGCCTCACAACCCCCCCCTTCGAGGAGTGATTCGCATGCCCGCGCGTTCCTCCGAGGCACCCGCCGCCGCAGGCGGGCCGCGCCTCCGTCTTCCGCTCGCCATCGTGGGTGGCGTGGTCCTCGCCGCCGTGGCGGCCGTGGCCGCGATCGTGCCGTGGCTCTGCTCCGACCCCGCCCGCCTCGCGCGGCTCGTGGCCCGGACCGCGCCCCACCTCGAGGCCGACGTCACGATCGGCCGCGCGCGGGTCGGCTGGCTGGGGCCGATCGTGATCGAAGACGTGCGGGTCGTGCCCCGGAGCGGCGCCCGGCCGCCGCTCTCGATCGGGCGGATCGAGGGCAGCCACGGGCTGGCGGCGCTGCTGCTCTCGCGCGGCGACCTGGGGCGGCTGCGGGTCACCGGGCTCGAGGCCGATCTCGTCTTCGCGGCCGACCGCACGTCGAACCTCACCGGCCTCGTCGCCCCGGCCGATTCGTCGCGCCGGCCCCGCGACTCCGCGCGCGGGCCACGCTCGAGCCCGCTGCGCATGCGCCTGGAGATCGACGACGCGGTGGCGACGGTCGCCGGCCCGTGGGCCCCGGAGCCGTGGGTCAGCGATCCGACCGACGTGAGCGCGACGCTCGGGCCCACGCCCGACGGCCGCGCGAGCGCGTGGACGATCGACGGGGTGCAGCTGCTCCGCGAGGCGAAGCTCGAGGCGAACGTGGCGCAGGGCGTGCTCGCCTACATCGCCCCCGTGCTCGCCGACGCCACGCGCACCAGCGGGCGGTTTTCGCTGCGGCTCGACGGGGCCACGTTCCCGGTGGGCGCACCGGAGGAGGCGCGGCTGGCCGGTGCGCTCGTGATGCACGAGGTCGACATGGGGCCGGGGCCGCTCGTGGCCGGCATGCTGGGAGCGATACCCGGCCGGCTGCAGCCTCCCCGGTCGATCCGCGTGGCGGACGACTCGGAGGTGAGGTTCCGGCTCGCCGACCGGCGGGTGTGGCACGAGGGGCTCGAGTTCGGCCTCCCGCTGGCGACGCCCGGCCAGCGGCTCGACATCCGCTCGAGCGGGTCGGTGGGGCTCGACGACAAGACCCTCGATCTGAAGTTCGAACTTCCGCTGCCGACCGACCTGCCGGCCGACCGGCCGCTGCTGGCGGCGCTGGCGGGGAAGTCGATCTCGATCGGCGTCGGGGGAGTGCTCGGGAAGCCGGAGGTGAATTTCGACGGCTCGATCCGGGCGGCCGTGGGCGACACCGTCGCCGACCTCGTCGACCGGCTGCGGGAGCGGGACGCGCCCGGGCAGCCACGGCGACCACCGGCCGACAAGCCCAATGGCGCCGTGTCCAAGCCCGATGGCGCCGTGTCCAAGCCCGATGGCGCCGTGTCCAAGCCCGATGGCGCGGGAGCCAAGCCAGACGGCGGCAATGGGAGCCCGACCGCCGGGGAGATCATCGACCTCGTGGGCGGCCTGCTCGACGAGGTGGCCAGGCGCCGGGCTGCACGGGCGGCGGCCGACGCCGGCGCGCCACCCGCAGGCGAGCCGGCTGGGGAGCGGCGCGGAGGCCGCCTGCTGCGGCGTCTCGCCCAGCCTCCCGCGGCCGAACCGGAATCGGCCGGCGGCCGCTGACGGCCCGCTTGCCGAAGCGGAGGGAAATAAAAAAGCCCGGGCCTCCCTGACGAGAGGCCCGGGCGTCGTCACTTATGCTCTCCCCAGCCAAGCCGAAAGGCCGGCGGAGAGGGCAGGCTCAGGTGCCCGAAGCCGGGGCAGCCGGAGCGGCGGCCGGGGTCGGCGTGCCCGACGAGATCACAGCCTCGCCACCGCAGGCGCCGCCGGCACAACCACCTTCGGCACAGCCGGCGCACTCGCCGGCCGCTTCACCGCAGCTGTCGCACGCGGGGGCCTCTTCGCCGTGGCACTTGGCGTGCTTGGCGTGGAGGCGGGCGAGCAGACCGCCGTGGCACTTGTGGCGGTGGTGGTGGCGGCCGTGGCAGCCGTGGCCTGCGACGGCACCGGAGTCACCGCCGACGAGGGCGATCGCCACGAGGGCGAGGAACATCGCGAACGCACATCCGAGAAAGCGCTTCATCACAAATCTCCAGAGTGGGAATCCGAGCAAATACGAAGGACTCCCGACCGGTTGCACGTACCCCCCCGTCACTGCTTGGTGCTCTATGACGAATGGGAAAAGTGAGCCGTTCGGGCAAACTGGATAGTTAGGCTAATCCAGACGGGCTGCCTGTCAAGGACCGCCAGAAACCGCCCCTGACGCCCAAAAAAGCGGATTTTTCCCTCGAATCGCCGGGGAAACGTCGCATCCCGCGGGGGCTCGTCCCAGAGCGATCAGCGCACGGCGGGCGTGTCGCCCCGCGCGGTCCGGCTCTCGGATTCGGACTTTGCCGCGGCCTCGAGTGACCGCTTGCGCAACTCGGCCGCCACCAGTTCCTGCTTGGCGAGCATGTCTTCCGGATCCTCGAAGTTGAGGAGCAGCGGCGGGAGGTCGTCGAACACGTTCATCGCCATCCCCACCACCCGCCAGCCCTCGGGGTCGCGGCGCAGCGCCCAGAGCACGCTCTCGGACGTCTGCAGGCCGTCGGCCCCGGTGTCGCTCCACACCGTGCCCACGTGCGCCAGAGCACCGGTGTCGCCGACCAGTTCCGCGTCGCCGACGGTGCAGGTGGCCGTCGAATTCACCGGGGGAGCCACCGAAATCCCCAATTCCTGCGTTTTCGTGCGGGCCGTCTGACTGAGCATGCCGGCGGCGGCGGTCTCATCGCCCCGCCGCACCGCGTCGAGAAACCGCGCGAGCGCGGCCTTGGCCTCCCCGAGCGCCGCGTCGCCGCCGGCGCCGCTGCCGGAGCAGCCGGTGCCGAGGGCCACGAGCAGTGCCAGGCCGCAGGCGAAGCACAGCCCCCAGAGCGTCCAGACGCGGGCTCCGAGGGAGCGGGGGAGGGGGTTCGTGGCGGTCATCGCTGGAGAGCTCCGCAGCCGTCCGCTGGCCACGCCCTCCGGGCGGGACCGCACGCAAGGGCTTGGATTGGGGCTGAACATCGTGGAGCGGACAGCCAAGCTGTTGGGCCACTCCGTGTCATTGCGTTCCAATCTCGGATGCGGTACCCGGTTTTCTATCCGGGTTCCGCGCGCGTTGCCACGTGAAATTCCGGTAACCACTGTGCCTCTGCAGGAGCCTGCTGGGCTGGGCGAACTCGAAGGGATGCGTATCCTGATTGTGGA
>RGVT01000078.1 GCA_010027105.1 Planctomycetia bacterium | reverse complement strand
GCCGGCTTGCCGTGGGCGTCGATGCTCACGCCCACGAGCCGGCCCGGCAGCGACCGCTTGAAGTCGTCGCGGCAGGCGAAAAACGCCGCGTGCGGCCCGCCACAGCCCAGCGGCATCCCGAACCGCTGCGTCGTGCCCACGACGATGTCGGCCCCCCACTCGCCCGGCGGCGCGAGCAGCACGAGCGCGAGCGGATCGGCCGCCACGCAGAGGGCCGCCTGCTTCGCATGCACGCGGTCGGCGAGGCCCCGATGGTCCACGATCTCGCCGTCGGTCGCCGGATATTGCACGAGGACGCCGAAGCAGTCGTGAGCGTCGAGGAGCGCGGCCACGTCGCCCACGACCACGTCGATCCCGAGGGGCTTGGCCCGCGTCTGGAGCACCTCGAGCGTCTGCGGATGGCAGCGGGCGTCGGCGAGAAACGTGTGGCTCGGGCTCGTCGCCGTGCGCCGGGCGAGCGTCATCGCCTCGGCGGCCGCGGTGGCCTCGTCGAGGAGCGACGCATTGGCGATCGGCAGCCCCGTCAGATCGCAGATCATGGTCTGGAAGTTGACGATCGCCTCCATCCGGCCCTGGGAGATCTCGGCCTGGTAGGGCGTGTAGGCCGTGTACCAGGCGGGGTTCTCCACAATGTTCCGCAGGATCACGGCCGGCGTTTGGGTGCCGTGGTAGCCCTGGCCGATGAAGCTCTTGAGCGGCTGGTTGCGGGCGGCGATCGCCCGGAGCTCGTCGAGCGCCGCGGCTTCGGAGATCGGCGGCGGCAGCCGCATGGCCGTCGTCCGCGCGATGCTCGCGGGCACGATCCCGGCGACGAGGGCCTCCCGAGAGGCGGCCCCGAGCACGTCGAGCATGTGCCGCTCGTCGGCCGGGTCGAGGCCGATGTGCCGGGCCTGAAACTCCGACAGGTTCTCCAGACGCTCGAGCGGCCAGGCGGCCGGCGGCGGAGGAGAACGACCCTCACGGGGGCTGGTGGTCGCAGGGTCGGACATGGCGAGGGCTCCGCTGGCGGGGTGCCGGCCGGGCCGGAACCCCTGGAACCCTGTTGTCCTTGGACCTGAGAGATTCGCCGCGGAGTTCTCTCCGCGGGTTGCCCCTTCGGTGGACGCGGCCCATCGGGACCGCGTCACTCTCCAACAGTGTGTGTCGTCAGTACTTTTGCCTGAGCGTTCGGCCTTCGGCGGTCTTGCGACTCTCTCCTGACACCGGAAGTCTAGTCACCCTGCCCCTGGCCGCCAACCGCACTTTCTCCCCAAAAGCCACGACCGCCGGCCGCCGGGTCGCTTCGGAGCCGTGCCCGGCTTTTCACGATAGACTCCCGCTGCTTGACCCACGACCCTCTTTGAGCAAATGGTGCCATGCCTCTCCGACTGCCGCGCTCGCTGATCTTCATCGCCGGCGTCGCCCTGACCGCGGTCACCCGCGCCGACACACCGCCCACGGCGTCGCTGCCGCCGATCTTCAACGGCCAGGACCTTTCCGGCTGGAAGGCTGCGCGGGAGCCGTCGTACTGGCACGTCGTCGATGGCGTGCTCGTCGGCCAGAGCGACGACCGCAAACTCGAGTCGATGCTCTACACGGAGCAGTCATACGGCGACGTCGTCGTGGAGGCGGAGGTGCGGTTCACGGGCGAGATCGACAGCGGCATCATGGTGCGGAAGCCGGAGCTCCAGGTGCAGATCGGCGTGTCGCGGAGCCTCAAGCGCGACATGACGTGCTCCTTTTACACGGGGAAATACCCCGAAGAGGCGCGTGCCCCGAAGGCCGCCGAACTCCTCGAGCCGGGCGCGTGGAACAGGATTCGCGTCGAGGCCAAGGGTGACACGTTCACGGTGTGGCTCAACGGTGAGCAGGTGTCGCAGTACACGGACGCGACGTACAAGGATCCCGCCCCGATCGGCCTCCAGATCCACGCCGGCCTCGTGATGAAGGTCGAGTTCCGCGACATCCGCGCCCTCGCCTTGTAGCGACGTGCCGCGGCAGGGCGGTCGAGCATGAGGCGCAACAGCCGGGGCCGGCTTCTGCCGGTAGGCGTTTCGACGCGCTCCGCACGCCACCAATCCATGGCCTACGCTGGAGGGAGCCGGAAAATCTTCGCCAACCGCCACAAGTTCCTGCCAGCAATGAAGTTGCGCGCATTCGATCACACAAATGCATTTTAATTGATCGCAAAATGAACGTATCCAATCCAAGGACGATTGATTTCGTTCCTTTTCCAATCATAATTCTGTCAGCAGGAAGCTTATCCGTGCAGAATCACGAACGCCGCAGCCGCCTTCTCGACCTGATCCGCATCCGGGGGTTCGCCGCCCTCGATGAACTCGTGCGCGAGCTCGGCGTCTCGGAGTCGACGATCCGTCGCGACCTCGACGCGCTCGAGGAGCAGGGCTCGGCGAAGCGGACCCACGGTGGCGTGCTCTACTCCGGCGGCATGCCCCGGCTCGCCGAGTTCGACGAGCGGCAGCCGGCCAACTGGGCTGCCAAGCGGGCGATCGCCGCCACGGCCGCCGAGGTCATCGGCGACGGCGAGACCGTGCTCCTCGACGGCGGCACGACCACGTACGAAGTCGCCCGGCTGCTCGTCGGCCGGTCGCTGCAGGTCGTCACCAACAGCCTGCCGGTCGCAAACCTGTTCGCTTCCGAGGCACGCACCGATCTCGTGCTCCTCGGCGGCTATGTGTCGCCGCGCACGGGCGTCTGCCTCGGGCCCTACGCCAACGAGCTGCTCGGCCGGCTCCACGTCACCACGACGGTGCTCTCTGCCGCCGGCATCTCCGAGGAAGGGCTCTTCAACGCCCACCTCCTTCTGGCCGAAACGGAGCAGGCGATGCTCGAGGCGGCGGGCCGCGTGATCGTCGTGGCCGACAGCTCGAAGTTCGGCCGCAAGAGCCTGACCCTCGTCTCGGAACTCTCCGCCATCGACGTGTTCGTCTCCGACGACGGCCTGCCCCCGGCCTGGCGCGACACGATCGCCAAGGCGGGGGCGGAACTCCTGATCACGTCGGTCCCGGATGAAGACGCCACGCCTCCCTCCCGCCACCTCCGTCGGATGCGCCCCGCATGAGCACCGCCACCATGACGCCGCCCGGTTTTCCCGCCGCGAGTGCCGTCGCCGGACTGCCCGCCGGACTCGAACGAACGCAGGTCGAACGGATCGTGCGCGAGATCGTGCTCCGGTCGCGCGGGACGCCGCCCTCGCAGGCGACGACCGCATCCGGCCGAGCCTCCGGCCCGAAGCTCGTGGTGAGCATCTCGGCCCGCCACTGCCACCTCACCGACGAGCACGTCGAAAAACTCTTCGGCCCCGGCAGCACGCTCACGCCCCACAAGAACCTCTACCAGGACGGCTTCTACGCCGCCGAGCAGACGGTGATGGTGGTCGGCCCGAAACGGAAGATGCTCCCGACCGTCCGCGTCCTCGGCCCCACCCGCAAGGCCTCGCAGGTGGAGCTAGCCTTCACCGACGGCATCTCGCTCGGCATCGACCTGCCGGTGCGGCCGAGCGGCAAGATCACGGGCACCCCCGGCTGCGTGCTCGTGGGCCCCGCGGGCGCCGTCGAACTCGGCGAGGGCGTGATCCGCGCCGAGCGGCACGTCCACATGAGCCTCGCCGACGCCGCGCACTTCGGCGTCAAGGACGGCGACCGCATGAGCCTGCTCATCAAGGGCTCGTGCAGCACCGTGTTTCGCGACCTGCTGGTGCGGGCCGACGCCACGAGCAAGCTCGAGGTGCACATCGACACCGACGAGGGCAACGCGGCCGACCTCGACCACGCGGAGAGCGTCGAGCTTATGAAACAAACGTGACCCATCGTGGGACAGGCTTCAGCCTGTCTTGCCAACACACACACATGAAGCACTCGACAGGCTGAAGCCTGTCCTCCATGAGATTCGACCGTTTCTCCGGCGCGAGCCGGGCGGTCACCGCGGGGATTCCCGCGGCGGACGATGGCTGGATGACACAGGAGCGATGCAACAGATGGCGAAGAACGTTGAAGCCCTCGGCATGATCGAGGTGAAGGGGTTCGTCACGCTCGTCGAAGCGGTCGACGCGATGATGAAGGCGGCGAACGTCTCCTTCCTCGGCTGGGACAAGATCGGCAGCGGGCTCGTGACGGCGTTCGTCTCGGGCGACGTGGCCGCGGTGAAGGCGGCGACCGACGCGGGTGCGGCGGCCGGCGGCCGGATCGGTGACGTGGTGAGCGTGCAGGTGATCGCCCGTCCGCACGAGGACATCGGGATCGTCCTGCCCGGCAAGGCCTGAACCCAGGCCTGAGGTTTTTTCTCGGATTTTTTTCACACCAGTTCTCACACAGAAAGAGCGTTCATGAACACGGCAATCGGACTTCTGGAAACCAAGGGACTCGTGGGTCTCGTCGAGGCCACCGACGCGATGGCCAAGGCGGCCGACGTGAAGATCCTGAAGCGCATCAGCATCGGCAACGCCTACGTGGCGACGGTCGTGCAGGGCGATGTGGGGAGCGTGCGGGCGGCCGTCGAGGCCGGTGCCAACGCGGCCCAGCAGGTGGGCGAACTCGTCGCCAGCCACGTCATCCCCCGCCCGGCCGAGTCGCTCGTCGCCGCTTTTTTTGCATGAAAGTCCTCGTCGCGAATCTCGGGTCCACGAGCTTCAAGTACCGCCTCTTCGACCTGCCTGAAAAGGCCGGCTCGACGGGGGGCGAACGGGAGCTTGCGCGCGGAGGCGTCGAGCGCATCGGCGCGGCGGAAAGCCGCGTCTATGCCACGGCCGGCTCCGCGCAGCTGGAGACCGTCATGCCTGTTCCCGATCACGCCGTGGCCCTCACGGCGGCGCTCGAGCAGCTGACGGCCGATGACGGGCCCCTGGAACGCGTCGAGGAGGTGGCGGCGGTGGGCTTCAAGGCGGTGCACGGCGGCCGCGTGAGCGGCGTCGTGCGGGTCGGCCCGGATGTCCTCGCGGCGATGGAGGAGATGGCGGCGGTGGCCCCGGCCCACAACCCGCCCTACGTGAAGGCGATGCGGCTGCTCGGGGAGCGCCTGCCCAAGGTGCCCCTCGTGGCCGCGTTCGAAACCGGCTTCCACGCCACGATTCCCGACCGCAACGCGCTCTATGCGGTGCCGACGGAGTGGGTGGAAAACCATCTCGTGCGGCGCTGGGGCTTCCACGGGGCGAGTCATCGCTTCGTGGCGACCCGGGTGGCGGAGCTCGTGCCGGCCAAGCGGCCGCTGCGGGCGATCTCCTGCCACCTCGGCGGCTCGAGCAGCGTCTGCTGGATCCGGGATGGCAAGAGCGTGGGGACGTCGATGGGGATGAGCCCGCAGTCGGGCCTGCCCCAGAACAACCGGGCCGGGGATTTCGATTCCTTTGCCCTGCTGCACGTCGCCAAGCAGACGGGCAAGGGATTCGAGGAGTTGCTCGGGGAGCTGTCCGGAAAGGCCGGCCTCGCGGGCATGTCGGGCACGTCTGGAGACATGCGCGACCTGGAAGACGCGGCCGCGGCCGGCAGCCGCCGGGCCCAGACGGCGATCGACGTCTTCGTGGCGTCGATCCGGCACTGGCTCGGCGCGGGGATCGTGGAACTCGGCGGCCTCGATTGCATCGCCTTCGCCGGAGGCATCGGTGAAAACTCGCCGCTCACCCGGGTGGCGGTGCTCACGGGCCTCGAGGATCTCGGGATCGCGATCGACGCCGCCGCCAACGCCGCCAAGGCGGCCGGCGAGCGGGAGATCGGCGCGAAAGCCGCCCGCGTGAAGGTGTGGGTGATTCCCACGAATGAAGAGTTGATCGTGGCCCGCCAGACGCGGGATCTGCTCGCCGGTTCGGCAACAGAAAGGAAAGGTGGCTGATGTTCGTCGCCCTCGTGACCGGATCGGTCGTGGCCACGCAGAAGACCGCGTCGATGACCGGCCACAAGATGCTCGTCGTCGAGCCCTACCGGCTCGACGAGAAGACCCGCGACCGACTCGTCTCGACCGGTCGCACGTTCATCGCCGTCGACACCCTCGGCGCCGGTGAAGGCCAGTTCGTGCTCGTCACCCAGGGCTCGAGCGCCCGGCTCACGCCCGAAACCAAGTCGCTCCCCATCGACGCCGTCGTGATCGGCCTCGTCGACACCGTCCGCATCGAAGGCAAAGAAGTTTTCAAAAAGTAGGACAGTCTTCAGCCTGTCATGTCCTCTGGAACCCCCCTCATGTCCACCACCGCCACGCCCGACATCGCCAACATCGTCCGCCAGGTCATCGCCGAACTGGCCGCAGGTTCCACGGCCACCAAGCCCTCCGGCGCAGCGCCCGCCTCCACCGCGGCGGGCTCGCTCGCCGGCGCCCACGGCGTCCACGGGAGCGTCGACGACGCCGTCCGCGCCGCCCAGGAAGCCTTCGAGCAGCTGGAGAGGCTCGGCGTCGAAGGCCGCAAGAAGGCCATCGCCCACATCCGCCGAATCGCCATCGACGATGCCGAGGAGCTCGGCCGGATGGAGTTCGAGGAGACGAAGATCGGCCGCCTCGACCACAAGATCGAGAAGCTCAAGGTGCTCGGCGAGAAGGTGCCGGGCGTCGAGTTCATGCAGAGCGAGGTGTTCAGCGGCGACCGCGGCCTGGCCGTGATCGAGCACGCCCCGTTCGGCCCGATCGCCGCGATCACGCCCGTCACGCACTCGCTCCCCACGATCGCCTGCAACGCCATCAACATGATCGCCGGCGGCAACACCGTCGTCGTCAATCCGCATCCGAGCGGCCGGAAGATCGCCGCCGAGGGCGTCCGGCGGTTCAACCAGGCGATCCACCGCGACATCGGCATCGACAACCTCGTGAGCCTGATCGCCGAGCCCACGCTCGAATCGGCCGGGGCGCTCTTCAACCACCGCGGCGTGAAGCTGATCTGCGTGACCGGCGGCCCCGCCGTGGCCCGGGCGGCCCTCCAGTCGCCCAAGCGGGCGATCGTGGCCGGGCCGGGCAATCCCCCCGTGGTCGTGGACGAGACGGCCGACCTCGACAACGCGGCCCGCTCGATCATCGCGGGCGCGGCCTACGACAACAATCTCCTCTGCATCGGTGAGAAGCAGGTGTTCGTCGTGGCGAGCGTGTTCGACCGGATGCTGGCTGCGATGGAGAAGGCGGGCGCCCTCAGGCTCTCCGCGCAGCAGGTCGACGCGCTCACGAAGCGGGCGATCGTGATGAGCGGTGAAGGCGCGCATCGCCATTGGGTGCCCTGCAAGGACCTGCTCGGCAAGGACGCCGCGATTCTCGCCAAGGCCGCCGGCGCCACGGCTGCCGCCGGCCTGGAACTCGTCTTCGGCGAGACCGACGTCGACAATCCGTTCGTGCCCACCGAGCAGATGATGCCGTTCCTGCCGTTCGTGCGCTGCAAGGACGTGGACGAGGCCATCGATCGCGCCCACGAGAGCGAGCACGGCTTCCGCCACACGGCGATCATCCACTCCAACAACGTCCGCACGATGACGCGGATGGGCCGGCTCCTCGACACGACGCTGTTCGTGAAGAACGGCCCGAGCGTTGCAGGCCTTGGCCTCGGGGGCGAGGGCTACCTCTCGTTCTCGATCGCCACGCCGACGGGCGAAGGCGTGACCACGCCGCTCACGTTCACGCGGCAGCGCCGCTGCACGCTCGTGGACGACCTCCGCATCCTCGGCAGTGCCACGTAGGACAGGCTTCAGCCTGTCATCGCGCCATTCATCCTTTTCCGCCCCGACAGCCCCACATGCAACTCGCCCGCATCCTCGGCACCGCGACCGCCACCGTGAAGCATCCATCGCTCGACGGCACGAAGCTCCACGTCGTGCAGCCGCTCATGGCCGACCGCACGCGGCCCGACGGCGACCCGCAGCTCGCGATCGACACGGTCGCCGCCGGCGTGGGCGACATCGTGATGATCACGAGCGACGGCCGGCTGCTCCGCGAGGTGCTCCGCACCGAGGCCACCCCCGCCCGCTGGAGCACGATCGCGCTCATCGATGAGCCTGGCCGCAGCCGGAAGGCATCCAGCCGATGACACACGATCCCGAAACGATCCGCCGACTCGTCGCCGAAGTCATCGCCCGCATCACGGCACCGGCGGCGGCACCGCAGGCTGCCGCGCCGGCGACAGCATCGACCTCCGGCCAGCCGCAGGCCACCAGTGGCGTCGTCCTCGCCGACAAGGTCGTGACGCTCGCCAGCCTCGAACGGCTGCCGGCCGGCACGGCCCGCATCGTCGTCGCGGCGACCGCGGTCATCACGCCGTCGGCCCGGGAGCACGCCCGCGACTCCGGGATCGAGATCGTGCGGGGCGGCGCCGCTGCCACCGCGAAGCAGCAGGCCTCCCGGCCGTTCATCGTGGCTCACGCCGAGTGCGGCGCTGATGCCGCCGGCCGCTGTGCGACGATCGTGCGACATGTTCCGGGCGCCCAGCAGCTTCCGGCGACGGGCCTCGCCGACGTCGTGGCGGCGCTTGCCACGCACGCCGCGCGGGACGGGGCCCGTGCGATCCTGCTCTCGGGCCGTCCCGCCGCCGCGGCCGTGCTCGCCAACCGCTCCGCGGGACTGCGGGCCGTGACGGCCCGCGACGCGGCCGGGCTGCTCGCCGCCGCCGCCGAGTGCAGCGCGAATCTGCTCGTCGTCGATCCGCAGGTGTTCTCAGCCGTGGCCCTCGAACGCGTGAGCGGCGAGTTCGCCCGGCGCGATCTCGGCCCCGCCCCGGCAGAACTCGCCGCCGCCCCGACACCCTGTGCCTGCACAGGCCACGCCCACTGAGCAAACCCCCCCGCCAAGGCCCTTCCATGCGACTCGGAAAAACGATCGGCACGGTGACGCTCGTCGAACCGCATCCCACGATGCGCGGGGGCGTGCTCAAACTCGTCGTGCCGCTCGCGGCCGCCGACCTCGCCCGCGGCGACGGCCCCGGCGAGCCGCTCGTGGCCTGGGACGACCTCGGCGCCGGCGACGGCCAGCTCGTGGCCTTCAGCGAGGGAGGCGAGGCCGCCCAGCCGTTCCTCCCGCTCGACAAGCCGGTCGACGCCTCCATCGCGGCGCTCATCGACCGCCTCGACCTCGACCACCCGTCCCAATAACCCGCACGACCCCCACGACACGAAACTTCCGCAGTCCGACCGCGACCCGAAAAGTGGGTCAGAATCAATACAGACACCCAGCGTCACGAAGGAGCACCCATGGCCACGAAGACACCAGCCAAGACCACGAGCAAGCCCCTCAACCAGCTCAAAGAGGAGATCTGCGACATCGGCCGCCGGATCTACGCCAAGGGCTTCGCCGCCGGCAACGACGGCAACATCTCGTTCCGGCTCGGCCCGAACGAGGTGCTCTGCACCCCGACGATGATCTCCAAGGGCTTCATGAAGCCCTCCGACCTGTGCATCGTCGACATGGAGGGCAACCAGCTCGCCGGCCACCGCAAGCGGTCGAGCGAGATTCTCCTGCATCTGACGATCATGAAGGAGCGAGCCGACGTGAACAGCGTCGTGCACTGCCACC
>RGVT01000077.1 GCA_010027105.1 Planctomycetia bacterium | reverse complement strand
GTTTTCCAGGCCGTTGAGGGCCGCGCCGCGGGCCGTGCATGCCACAGCCCGGGCCGCCGAGTCGAACGCGTGGACGTGCACGGAAGGGTCGCGGGCGGCGATCCCGATCGCCACGCAGCCCGAGCCACAGCCGATGTCGAGCACGCGGGCCTCCGGTGCCACGTCGACGGCGTTGAGCAGGTGGCGGGCGCCGGGGTCGATCCGCCGATGCGCGAACACGCCGGGCCTGCTCACCGCCGCGAGCAGCCGCTCGCGGTCGCGAAACACGAACGTGCAGGAGAAGTCGCGGACCTTTTTCATCTCGCGCGTCTTCTCCACGACGTAGCAGATGGTCTGCGGCTTCGCTCCCGCGGCGGGCCGCACCCGCACCGTCTCGCCCGTCTCGGCGAGTTGCTCGTGGAGCCAGGTGTCGCGCGGGTTGTCGATCGCGGTCACGAGCCGGCCGCCGATCGCGAGGTTCACGAGCGCGGCCTGGAGGATGTCGCGGGAGAGTTCCGCCTCGCCGTCCTTGGCGAGCGGCACGACGGCGAGATCGTAGGGGCCGGGGGGAATGTCGGCCGTGCACGTGGCCGTGAGGTTCGAGGGCGTCTCGCCCCAGTCGGCGACGGCGAGGTCGTGCTGGTGGAGGTCGAGAAACCAGGCCGCTACGGCCGCGTCGCGCCGCTCGCGGGCGAGCGCGGCGGCCGCCTGCCCGCGGCCGGCCGTCGTGCACACGATCCGCGATCCCGGAAGGCCGCCGGCCACCTCGAGCGCGTGGGCCTCGGCGGGGCGGACAGGAAGCGGCTCTGCGGCGACGCGGCTCGCGGTCATGGGCCCGCGAGGATACCCCGCCAGGCCCGCGTCACGAATCGGCGCGGCTCACTCCGGCCGCCGTGGCCGCTGCGGGCGTTCGCCATCGCCTCCGGGCGGCGGGCCGCGCCGGAAGTCGCCCTCGCCATCTGGACCGCCCGGGCCGCGCCCCTGTCCGCCCGGTCCGCGGCGCTGCCCGCCCGGGCCACGGCCCTCGCCGCCCGGTCCGCCGCGCATCCGCATGGCGTGCATCTCTTCCGCAAACTTCGTCAGTTCGGCGCGGTCGAGCTTGCCGTCGGCGTCGGCGTCGAACGACATCGCATGCTCGACGAACCGCTCCGGCGAGGGCGGCCCGCGCCGCTCGCCACCGGGGCCGCCGCCGGGCCCGCCCGGGGGGCCGCCTTCGGGCGGCTGTGCGCACGCGACGGCGCCGGCCAGCGCCAGGATTGCCAGGATTCCGCACACGGGAAGCGTTTTCATCGGTCTTTTCTCCGCGGGGTGAGGGGCTCTTCTTCCAACGGCCCGCCGGGCCGGAAGTTGCGGCCTGGCCGGCACGGCATCGCCCCATCCACCGTCGCCCCGTCATACCTGCCCTCCTTTGCCTGACGATACACACTCCACGCAATCGCCATACGCCGCGAGCAGGCGATCGTTCGTGAGAAGCACGAGCGGTTCGCACTTGGCCTGCGCCACGAGCATCCGGTCGAACGGATCGGCGTGCAAGCCCGGCAGTTTCGCGACGGCGGCCGCGTGTTCACCGGTGATCGGCAGCAGTTCAAATCCAGCCGGCTCGATCTCGGCGAGCAGATCGGCTGGATCGGCCTTCAGCTTGCCGAGCGCAGCCTTGATGCTCACCTCCCAGATCGACGCAGCGCTGACGAACACATGGGCGCTCTCAATCCGCTTGCGAGCAGCAGCCGACAGTTTTTTCGGCTCTGCGACTGCCCAGAGCAGGAGGTGCGTGTCGAGGAGAATCCTGCTCATGACCGGCCTTCAAATGCCGCAATCACCCGATCATCGAGCGGCTGATTGAAGTCGTCCGGAACCCGGACCTTCCCCTTGAGGCCCCCGAGTTTCTTGGGCCGTGGCCCCGACTCGAGCGGCACGAGTTTCGCCACTCGGCGCCCAGCCTTGGCGATGATGATTTCCCGCCCGGCGGCCGCCTGGTCGACGATCCTCGAGAGGTGGGTTTTGGCTTCGTGAATATTGACGACGGTGGCCATGAAGCGGCTCCGGGAGATGATGAAACATACCTTCCAATCAGACTAAGTCTAGTCTAGGTCAAAAGGTGACAGCCACCATTCGTCTCAAACGGCGCCGGCTCGGGGGCGGCAAAAGTCGCCTCGCTGGGCCGGGGCGGCCCACGCTCGGCGAGCGTTCGCCGACCCCCTCGCCTCCCCCTTGGGGAAGGCGGGGAGGCGCTGGCCGCGTGGACGGCATCCTACTCGTTCACGTGAATCACCTGCGCCGGTGGGAACCCGTTGAAATGGGTGCTCGAGGCGGCGGAGTAGGCGCCGATGTTTTCGCTGTAAAGATAGTCGCCGATCTCGAGTTCCGGCAGCTGCTCGGCGAGGCTGATCGTGTCGAGGGCGTCGCAGGTGGGGCCGAAGACGGCGCAGATTTGCGTGGGGCCCTTCTTGAAGCTCTTCATGTGGTAGGTGCAGTGGTCGAAGATCACGCCCGAATAGGTGTGGTAGACGCCGTCGTCGACGTAGTAGCAGAGCTTCTCGTTGCGAAAGGCCTTGCCGATGATCTTCGAGACGGCGCTGCCCGCCGAGGCGACGAGAAACCTGCCCGGCTCGGCCAGGATCTCGATCTCCCGCGGAAAAAGCCGGTCGAGCTCGTGGTTGATCTTTTTCGCGAGGGCCGAGAACTTCGGCACCGTCGCGTCGTAGGCCGCAGGGAAGCCGCCGCCGATGTCGAGCAGCTTGAGGTCGAACCCGCGCGACTTGGCCTCGGCGAAGATCCCGGCCGAGAGGTGGATCGCCTGGATGAAGTTCTGCGGGTTCGTGCACTGGCTGCCGACGTGGAAGGAGAGTCCCTCCACGACGAGATCGTGGTCGTGGGCGCAGCGGATCAGGTCCACCGCCTCGCCCGGCAGGGCCCCGAACTTGCTCGACAGCTCCACCATCGAGCCGGTGTTCGGCACCCGCAGCCGCAGGGCGAGCCCGGCGTGCGGCGCGTGCTTGGCGATCTTCTTCACCTCCTCCTCGTTGTCGAAGGTCACGAGCGGCTTGTAGGGGTCGAGCTCGTGGAGCGTCTCCACCGGCTTGATCGGGTTGGCGTAGATGATCTTGTCCCAGATGAAGTCCTGCCGGGCCTTCGCGGGCAGCCGCGCGATGTTCGCGTAGACGGTGTGAAACTCCTGCATGCTCGCCACGTCGAAGCTGCCGCCGAGTTCATAGAACGTCTTCACGATCGCCGGGTCGCTGTTGACCTTCACGGCGTAGTAGACCTGCACCCGTGGAAAGTGCTTGCGGAAGAGCGCGTAGTTTTTCCGCAACTCCGCGTGGTCGACGACGAACAGCGGCGTGCCGTGTTTCTTGGCGAGTGAGAGGAGCGTTTTTGCGTTCATGGAGCCGTGATGATCCTCCGTGAATCAGCGCACGAGGACGTTGCGAAACTGCCAGGGGTCGGCGGCGTCGATGTCCTCGGGAAAGAGGCCCGGGCGGTCGGCGAGCGGTGTCCAGTCGGTGTAGTGGCCGCTCACCGGCCCGAGGTAGGGCCGCTGCACCGCGAGACAGCGCTCAAAATCCATCTCGTCGGCCTCCACGATGCCCGCCTCCGGGTTTTCGAGGGCCCACACCATCCCCGCGAGCACGGCCGACGACACCTGCATGCCCGTCGCGTTCTGGTAAGGAGCGAGGTCGCGGGCCTCCTCGATCGAGAGCCGCGAGCCATACCAATAGGCGTTTTTCTCGTGGCCGTAGAGGAGCACGCCGAGCTCGTCGATGCCGTCCACGATCTCCGTCTCGTCGAGAATCTTCGTGTGTTCCTGGCGGATGCCGGCCCGGCCGAAGAGCTCGTGGAGCGAGAGCACGGCGTCGTCGGCGGGGTGGTAGGCGTAGTGGCAGGTGGGGCGGTAGACGACCTTTCCGCCCGTGCGGAGCGTGAACGAGTCGGCGATCGAGATCGACTCGTTGTGCGTGACGAGGAAGCCGTATTGCGGGCCCGGCGTGGGGCACCACGTGCGCACGCGCGTGTTGGCGCCCGGCTGGAGCAGGTAGGCCCCGGCCTGCGAACCGATGGTCTGCACGCGGCCGTTCTCAGGCAGCCACTTTTCGTGCGTGCCCCAGCCCATCTCGGCCGGCTGCATCCCTTCGGAAAGAAAGCCCTCGACGCTCCAGGTGTTGACGAAGACGTTGGGCGGCTTGGGCTCGCGCGACCGCTGCGTGTCGCGCTCCGCGATGTGGATTCCCTTCACGCCGAGGTCGTGCATCAGGCGGGCCCAGCCGGCCTGGTCGTCGGCGGCGGGCGTGGCCACCTTCCGGCCCGTGTCGGCCGCGAGGTTCACGAGCGCCTGCTTCACGAACCACGACACCATCCCGGGGTTGGCGCCGCAGCACGAGACGGCGGTCGTGCCGCCGGGGTGCTTCGCCTTCTCGTCGCGCACCGTCGCGCGAAGGGCGTTGTTGGTGCGGGCCTCGGGGTGGGCCGAGCGGTCGTAGTAGAACCCGGGCCAGGGCTCGACCACCGTGTCGATGTAAAGCGCGCCGAGCTCGCGGCACAGCCGCATAATGTCGAGCGACGAGGTGTCGACCGAGAGATTCACGCAGAATCCCTGCCCGCCGCTGGAGAGCAGGGGCGTGAGCTGCTCGCGGTAGCGGTCGCGGGTGACCGGCTCGTGGATGAACCTCACGCCGTGGCGGTCGAGGATCGCGCGGTCGCGGTCGTCCGGGTCGATGACCACGAACCGCGAGCGGTCGAAATCGAAGTGCCGCTCGATGAGCGGGAGCGTGCCCCGGCCGATCGAGCCGAACCCGATCATCACGATCGGTCCGTCGATTCGGGCATGAACGGGCTGGGCGGGCATCGAGGCACTCCGTGCTGAGGGAAACCCCCGGAGTGTGTCGAATGCCGCGGCGCTTGTCCATCACTGGCCCCGAACGGTTGCGACGGCAGAGTTTCCCAGGATTGCCCCCACCGGTGTCGGCGGGCTGCCGGGAAGGGGATGGGCCGGGATCTGTGGCCGTGGCAGACTGCATCGCATGACGCTCTCCCAGATCGCCTTGCTCGCCGGTGCCGGGGCCGTGGGCACGCTCCTGCGCGTGGCCTGCACGGAACTCGCCGCGCGGGTGTTCGGTCATGCCCTACCGTGGGGCACGATCCTCGTGAACGTCGTCGGCTCGTTCGCCTTCGGTGCGATCGTGGGATACTGCCGTGCGCGGGGCGGGCCGACGGGTGGGTTCGAGACGGTGCTGCTCGTCGGCCTGCTCGGCGGATTCACGACCTACTCGACCTATGCGTTCCATTCGCTGGAACTCTGCGAACATGGCCGAGTGGCTGCGGCGGTTTTCTACGTGGCGGCCACGAACGCACTGGCGATCGCGGCCGTCTGGGCCGGGCTCCGGCTCTTTGCGAGCTGAGCCGCGCGAAAGAGCGGTGCGGGCGTCAGGCCGCCTTCGTCCTCAGCCGCCGCCGCTCGATCAGGCCGAGCGCGCCCGTGACGAGCGCCGCCACGCTGCCGAAGCCGGCAGGGTCGATCTCGGGAATGCTGGCCACCGCGATCGAAACGGAGGCGGCCTCGGAGACGTTCGGGGAGGATGCAAGCCCCGACACCTTCAGGCTCCCGGCGTAGTTGCCGGCCACGGAGACCGTGTTATAGCTGAAGTTGTTCCGCGAGCCGATCAGCGACGCGTTCGCCGACCCTGCAATCAGCGTGTTCGGGTCGATCGCGAGGTTGCTCGTGGCCCACATCTTCACGTCGACCTTGCCCGCGGTGGCGCTCGGCACCAGCCCCACGGCCACCAGATACGTGGTGTTCGGCGAGGGCGTGAAGTCGACCGCCTTGATGTCGGCGGCTCCGTTGCCCCCGTGGGCATCGAAGCCGAACTTCTGGGCGTTCCATGGAATCCCGAAGAACATGTTCTCGGTCCCGCCGTTCCAGAGACTGATCCCGGTGTAGTTGCCTCCCGAAAAACTCGAGGCGCTCATCAGGTAGGTGAAGTAGGTGCTCGTGCCCGAAGTGCCCACGGTGGCGTTGAGGGACCGGGAAGACTGCGTGCCGACCTGGACGGCGGTGCCCGCGCCGCCGATCCCGGCGACGATCGTGCTGTCGCCTCCGGACCAGGCGCCCGAAAACCCGGTGCCGCCGTTTTGGCCGGCGAGATTCGAGCCAATCGGATACTGAAACGTCTCCGTGAAGACAATCCCCGCGGGGGCTGGTCCGTTGACGGTGAACACGATCGCGCAGGCGGCCACGACGACGCGAATCGAAGCAGCCATCGACGTGAGGGTGCTGATGAGGTGAGTGCCGGAGGTCTTCATAGTACGATCTCAAGGGGGGAGCCACGCACTCATGACCCGTGTCGATCGTCGATCGTAAAATCCGACTCGGCGAAATCAAGCAAAAAACCACGAGTTGACGAATCGGGCGCGCGGTTGGACGAATCCGGATTGAACAGGGACGAATCCGCCGACGGCTGGGACGAATCCGCGGCGCGAGCGAGCCATCGCTCCGTGAACGCTCGAGTACGATGAAGACGATCTTCAACTCGACGTGCCATCTGCCGCCATGATCGTGGAAACGTCACCCGAAACAGTCCCGCGGGAGCGATCCGCCCGCGAGTGGCAGACGATCGCCGTGCTCGGCGCCCTGATGGCGGTCGAGGCGTGCGTGCTGTGGTGGCTGCAGGGGACGTGGCTCGAGGCCGACTCCGCTTTCGCGTGGGCGGGTGTTCCCGGGCTGCTGATCGGGGCGGGCTGGTGGTGGCACGTCGTGCGCCACATGTCCGAGTATCGCGACCTGCCCGTGCGCTGGCCGCTCGTCGTCTGCCAGATCGTGGCGTTCGGGGGCTTGATGGCGGCACTCGGACGGGTGGCGGAGGCGCCGCTGCGGGACGCTTTGCGTGACGGCCAGAGCATGCTTCTCGTCGGCGGGGCGGCGGCGGCGTGGCTCGTCGCGACGCTGGTCGCGTTGGTGCCACGGGTGGGGCTGGCGGGGGAACTGCTGGCGGTGTCGGCGGCCAGCGCGGCCTTCGGTGCGGCGGTGGTGGGCAACGCATATCTCACCCAGCGGTGCTGGGGCTTTACGAGCGGCACGACGATGTGGCTCGCCCTTCGCCGACGGGCCCGTGATCCGGCCGAGGCCCTTCGTCGTGGGCACGGAGACGTTCGCCGTCGAAATCGAGCACAAGTGCTCGGGGTTCCAGGGGATCGGCCTCGTGTCCACGCTGCTGGCGGGCTATCTCTGGTGGTTTCGGCGCGGCCTGCGGTTTCCGCAGGCCCTGCTGCTCGTGCCGATCGGGGTGGTGCTCATCTGGGTAGCGAACCTGGTGCGGATCACGGCGCTGATCCTCGTCGGCATCTATCTCTCGCCGAAGATCGCCGTGGACGGTTTCCACTCCACGGCCGGCTGGATCGCGTTCGTGACCGTCGGCCTCGGCACGATCTGGGCGGCGTCGCGGATGCCCTTCTTCACGAAGCTCGAACCGCTCGAAACGGGCGGCTCGTGGGCCGGGCCGGGCGGCATTCGCGAAGCCGACGGCCGGGGAACGCCGCACGCGTTTCTCGCGACCCCCGCGTGTGTCGTGCCCTTCCTCGCGCTCACGGCGATCACGATGCTCACGCGGGCCTTTTCCAGCGGCTTCGACGTGCTCTATCCCGTGCGCGTGGCCACCGTGGCCATCGTGCTCTGGTCGCTGCGGGCGGCGTATCCGCTCCGCGGGTGGCGGTTTTCCTTCGTGCCGGTGGCGATCGGGGCGGTGTCGTTCGCCGTGTGGATGCTGCTCGCGCCGGGGCCCGGCCTGGACGAGGCCGCCGCGGCGCTCGATCCGGTCCGGTTCGGCGAGCCGTGGGCGTTCCTCTGGCTCGTCGCGCGGGTGATCGGCTCGGTGGTCACGGTGCCGATCGCAGAGGAGCTCTTCTTTCGGGGATTCCTCGTGCGCCGGTGCATCGACATGGATGCCGACCGCGTGCCGGTCGGTCAGCTCACGTGGCTGGCGTTCATCGTCTCGTCCGTGGCCTTCGGCGCCCTCCACGGCGAAGCGTGGCTCGCGGGCGTGATCGTGGGGATGCTCTTCGCGGGAGCGCTTGCGTGGCGCCGGAGCCTGGCCGACGCCGTCGTGGCCCACGCCACGACGAACGCGCTCCTGAGCGCTTACGTGATCGGCACCGGGTCGTGGACGCAGTGGGGGTGAGGAGCGTCCGCCAAAAGGAATCGGGGCGGAGAGATTCGAACTCTCGACCTCTTGGTCCCAAACCAAGCGCGCTACCAACTGCGCTACGCCCCGGCGCTTCCGGAGTGTAACACACCGCGTGGGACAGGCTTTAGCCTGTCGGCGCTCATGACAGGCTGAAGCCTGTCCTCCATGGGCAGACAGGCTGAAGCCTGTCCTACTCACTCGGTGATGTGGTCGAGGAGCCGCTGGAATTCGTCGAGGCTGCCGAACGGGATCACGATTCGCCCGGCGCCCTTACCGTTGGCGTGCACCACCACCTTCACGCCCAGTGCCTGGCGGAGCTGGTTCTCCACCGCCGTGATCTGGCTCGACCGTCGCGTGGCCGGCCGGCCCGGCTTGCGCTTCGGCGCCGCGGCCGGAGTGACCGATGCACCCCTCTCGTCGTCGTCATCCGCGGGCGCCGTCACGAGCGGCTCGTCGGCCTCGTCGGCTCGGAGGATCTCCTGCACCTCCGCCTCGATCGTCCGCACCGAGAGCCCCTCGGCGGCCACGCGCTCGGCGAGCCGCGTCTGCTCGACCTCGTCGCCCAGGGGCAGGATCGCCCGGGCGTGGCCCATCGAGATCGCGCCCGAGCGGAGCTTCTCCTGCACCGTGTCGGGGAGGTCGAGCAGCCGGATCAGGTTGGCGACGGTGGAGCGGTCGATCGAGAGCCGCTTGGCGAGCTCCTCCTGGGTGCAGTTCCAGGTGGCGAGATACTGCCTGAAACTGGCCGCCTTCTCGAGGGCGTCGAGGTCGCGGCGCTGGAGATTCTCGACGATCGCGATCTCCGACATCTGCCGGTCGTCGACGTCGAGCACCCGCACGAGCACCTTCTCCCACCCGAGCCGGCGGGCGGCCGCGAGCCGGCGCTGGCCGGCGATCAGTTGATACCGCTCGCCCGTGGCCCGCACCACGACGGGCTGCACGAGCCCGTGCTCCGCGAGGCTGGCGGCGAGCTCCGCGAGATCGGTGTCGTGGACCACGCTCCGGGGCTGCCAGGGGTTGGCGTCGATGAGCCCGACGGCGACCTCGCTCGCGGGCAGCGTGGAGGCCGCCTGCTCGAGCTCCTCGGGCGCGTGGAGGATGAGCCGGGCGGCGCCCGAGCCGAGGCCGGGCGGCACGGCGGGCCGGCCGGCGAGCGCGGCGTTGCCCTGCGCGGCGGGCGCGGCGGATGGTTCGAACCCCGCACGGCCCAGAAGAGCCTCGAGCCCGCGCCCCAATCGGCGTTCCTTATTCACAGTCGCGTACCTCCATGCACAGTTCCGTGTAGGCCCGCGATCCTCGTGATCGCGGTGCGTAGTCGAGCA
>RGVT01000076.1 GCA_010027105.1 Planctomycetia bacterium | reverse complement strand
GAAACAATTAATGTGAAATTATTTGAACTACCAACGCCCTCCTCAACGCTTAGAATGTCTGGAGAAATTTCCAAAGCCTCAATCTGCTGTCTTGATATATGCCTTTCTAAAGTAATTACCCAATGACATACATTATGAAGATCTATAAATAACTTTGCTGACTCTTCAAAATTAACTCTTAGCTCTAAAAAATCAGTATTTTCTGGTTGAGCTGGAGCGATTGGTTTAAGCCTTTGCGAGCGAACCACATGTGTAGACCATGTTTCAAGCATGACATCAGGTTTATTAGGCCTCATTAAAATTGATATAGCGCCACCAGATACTCCACCTTTTAGATTTGTAGGCCTATCTAAAAGAGGTCTAAATACCCCGCCAAATGAAACCGGAGATTCAGAATAGTTTTGAACAGTAACTTTCTCATTAAGAAGATGCGTAACGATCGCAAGATCAAACCTATGATTAGGAAGACTCTCGATGAGTGAAAAATTTTCTCCATAATCAATAAAACTCAAATTACAAGAGGGAAATATACTACTTCCCGATAACATACGATCATCACTATGCAAGGTATCAAAAAATTTTGCAATTTCTGGCCAGGCTGATCTTTTAGAGATTACTGTCAAATCAACTTTTACATCTTTCCAGTCAAAGTTTCTAAAGGTACTTATCAATTCAGCTGGAAATTTATTGGCATACGGTGCAACCAGTAAAACAGAAAGTCCATCACTCTTGTAGGGGTGCGCCTCAAGATATGAAATAATTTGCCTAGCAATACGCTTTGTAGAGTGCGTATCTAAAGTAACACCTGCAATTTCATTATTTCTTGGTGAGAACTCCTCATACCATGCTTGCTCACCAGAGGAAAAAAGTATTTCTCCAGACTTATTAGAGCTAATTGCGGGAGCTTGATTTGGAGTTAAATTTCTTAGCCAATCCAAATAGAAGCTTGGATTTCTCCTGGAAAGCTCCTTTTCTCCAGATAAGATAACGCCAACTAGCTTTTCACATTCCTGTAAATATCGCGAAATCCAACGAAGTCTAAGAGGATGAGTGGGAAGCATGAGCTTATTGCTTGCACCAAAGCTAATAAAATCTAGATCCATTAACTGGGTAATTGGCACTAACCCACCGGTGGCGACGGACAGACGCAGCTCGTCACCGGGGCCCCGGCGTGGCGCTCGCCGGGGCGCCGAAGAACAGCAGGTGCTGCCAGGGGAGCCGGTCGAACTCCCGCTCCAGCCGGAAGCCGACCGGTTCCAACTCGGCGCGGACCTGCGCCTTGGTCATCTTGTGGAGCGGCTTGATCGGCACGGCCGGATCCTCGCCGCGGAACTCCGCGAGCACGAGGAGCCCGTCGGGCTTGAGGCTCTCGTGGATCCGGGCGAGCATCGCCCCGGGATGCGAAAACTCGTGGTACACGTCCACGCACAGCACGAGGTCGATCGACCCGCGCGGGAGCCGCGGGTCGATCGGCGTGCCGAGCACCGGCCGCACGTTGCGGACGCGTTCGCGGGCCAGCCCCTCGGCGAGCATGTGCAGCATCTCTGGCTGCACGTCGACGGCATACACGGTTCCCCGGGGCCCCGTGCGGCGGGCCAGCTCGAGCGTGTAGAAGCCGTTGCCGCAGCCCATGTCGCACAGCACCTGCCCGGGCTTGATCGCGAGCGCCTCGACGAGGAGCCGGCAGTCCTCCTCCCGCTGCCGGCTCTCGCGCACCAGCCACGGCGCGCCGGTGTAGTGCATCGTCTGGGCGATCTCCCGCCCCATGTGGTGCGTCGCCGCGGGCGGGATCGGCACCGTCGTGTCGACGTCCACGTCGACCGGCGGCGCCGCGGCGGCGAGCGCGGCCGCCGCCGCCAGCACCGCACCCGGCAGGAACCAGCCGCAGATCTTCATGACACGGATGAGTATAGGGCCGCGAACCTCAGGCGGCCCGTGCCGACGCGATGCCCTCCGGCAGGCCCGCGGCGTCGCAGCAGCTCACGATCGTGATCCCGGCCCGGGCGGCGGCCGCCGCGAGCGACGGGCCGTCGACGAGGATCGTCCGGCCGGCCTCGATCACGAGCACGCGGGCCCGCGCGGCGGCGAGCGAGTCGAGGGTGCCGGAGCCGATCGTCGGCATGTCGAACCGCAGGTCCTGCTGCGGCTTGGCCACCTTGACGACGACCATGCCGCCCGTCGGGCACAGCCGTCCGGCGCGGCGGATGCACTCGTCGGTGCCCTCGATCGCCTCGAGCGCCAGGGGGGCGCGGTCCTTCACCACCACCGTCTGTCCGATGTCGAGCCGGCCGAGCTCCTTCGCCAGCCGCCAGCCGAACGCGGCGTCCTGCTCCTCGCGGGCCGAGAGCGCCCGCCCCGCGAACACGCCGGCGGTGGCGAGCAGTTCGGGGGCGAAGTCGGTCGCCGGGCAGATGCGCACGCCGCCGGCGTCGAAGGCGGCGGCGATGGCGCCCAGGAGCGAGTCGTCGCGGTTGTCGCGCCGGCGGCTGACGAAGTGCGGCCAGAACGTCCTGAGCCCCGTCCAATCGGGCAGGTGCCGCACCCACGCCCCGTGGGCGAAGAGTGTCGTCTTGTGGATCTTGCCGGCCATCGTCGCCCGCAGAGCGCCGTGCCGCCGGAAGAAGCCGATCGCCCCGCCGATCTCCGCCACGCCCACGGTGCCGTAGGCGTCGGCGAGCGACTCGAGCTCGGCGTCGGCATGACTGCGGATCGCCAGGATGGCCGTGCGGCCGCCGCGGCGGCGGATCGCCTCGGCCACGGCGACGGGATACCGTCCCCAGCCGGCGAGGATGCCGACCGTCTCGCCGGCCAGCGGGCATGGTTCGGGCCGCATCGCCGTCCTCCCCTCAGGCGGCCTCGGCGGCCCGTCCGCCGCCGGCCAGCGCATCGACGCGGGCGGCGAGCTGCTTGAGCTCCTTCCGCATCTCCGGGAGCTTGCTCAGCGTGGCCAGTTGCAGCTTGCGGTCACGGAGGTCGATCGCCGGCTCGCCGAGGACCGTCTTTCCCGCCTCGACGTCGTTCGACACGCCCGAGCGGGCCCCGAGCACGGCCCGGTCGCCGATGTGCACGTGGTCGCGCACGCCCACCTGCCCGGCCATCACCACCCAGTCGCCGGTGGTCGTGCTCCCCGCCACGCCCACCTGCGAGCAGATCATGTTGTGCCGGCCGAGCCGCACGTTGTGGGCGATCATCACGAGGTTGTCGAGCTTCGTGCCGGCCCCGATCACCGTCGGGCCGTAGGTGCCGCGGTCGATCGTGGTCGCGGCCCCGATCTCGCAGTCGTCGCCGATCTCGACGTGGCCGAGCTGGGCGGAGAGCCGATAGCCGCCCTCCCCCGCCTTGTAGCCGAAACCGTACGCGCCGATCACGGCGTTGGCATGGATGATGCACCGGTCGCCGACCCGTGTGTTTGCATAGAGCACGGCATTGGGAAAGATCTCCGTGCCGGCGCCGATGCGGCAGCCTGGCATGATCCGCGCACCGGAGTGGATCGTCGCGCCCGGGCCGATCTCGACGTCGGCGCCCACGGCGGCAAAAGGATGGATGTCGACGTCGGCAGCCACCCGCGCCGTCGGATCGACGGCGGCCTGCGGGCTGACGCCCGTCCGTGGGCGGGGCCGCGGCGGCCGCAGCAGCATGACCACCGCCGCGAAGGCGGCATGCACGTCGTCCACCTCGATCGCCGGCCGGTCGAGTGGCGGCGTGCCCCGCGGCACGATCGCCGCGCCGGCGCGGCTCTTGGCGAGCAGATGAAGCTTGTCGGCGTGGTCGACGAGCGTGACGTCGTCCGGGGACGCCAGTTCGAGCGTCGTGGCGTCGAGGATCGTGCGGCCGGCGTCCACCGTGCCGCCGACGAGCGTGCCACCGACGTGGGCGGCGAGGATTTCGAGCGAGACGGCCATGGCCAGTCCTCCTGGAGCACCCACCGAAGGGGGCGGGAGGATACGAACGGCCGGTCCGCCGCCGCAAGGGCGGTTGCGGCGGCGCCCGCGGCGGACCGGGCGTGCGGGCGGCCTCGCGTCAGGACCGGGTCTTGAGGTCGGCCAGGCCCCCGTCGACGCCGAGCACCTGCCCGGTGATCCAGCCCTGGGCCGGGTCGAGCAGCCAGGCGATCGCCCGCGCCACGTCCTCCGGCTCCCCGAGCCGGCCGAGCGGGTGCATGCCCACCGAGGCCTTTTCGGCCAGTTCGCTCGCCACGAGGCCGCGGGTCAGCGGCGTGCGCACGAGCCCGGGGGCGACGGCGTTGAAGCGGACGCCCTGCCGGGCATAGGTGGCCGCGGCCGACCGCACGAGGCCGATGATCCCCGCCTTGGCCGCGGCGATCGCCTCGTGGTTGGCTAGCCCCACGCGGGCCGCGGCGCTCGACACGAGCACGACCGCGCCGCCGTGCTCCTTCATGAGCCTGCCCGCGGCCCGCACGCAGCCGAAGCCGCTCGTGAGGTTCGTGGCGATCGTGGCCTGCCAGTCGGCGGTGGTCGTGAGATGCGCGGGCTTGAGCAGGAGCGACCCGGCGCAGTTGACGATCCCGTCGAGCCCGCCGAGGGCCGCAGCGGCCGCATCGGCGCAGGCATCCAATCGATCCGGGTCCGTGGCATCGACCGCCGTGCCCGCCGCGCCGAGCTCGTCCGCGAGCGTCGCCAGGCGGGCCGGATCGCGGGCCGCGAGAAACACCCGCGCACCCCCCTGCACGAGCATCCGCGCGAGGGCGGAGCCGATGCCGCCGGTGCCGCCGACGAGCAGGACCCGCAGGGGCGTCACAGCCAGTCGCCCACGGTCTGCTCCAGGCGAGCCTCCGCGGCCAGCGACCGGAGTTTGTCCATCGCCCGCGTCTGGATCTGCCGGATCCGCTCCTTGCACACGCCGAGCGACGTGCCGAGTTCGCGGAACGTGCGCGGGGGCCGGCCGTCGAACCCGAACCGGGCCACGACGATCTGCCGCTCGCGCGGCTCGAGCTCCCGCAGAAATCCGGAAAACAGATGCTTGAGCAGGCCGATCTGTTCGGCCGAGCAGTATTCCGTCGGGGCCGAATCGGAGGCCCTGTCCTTCAGCGCCTCGTCTCCCGCGACGAACCTCGTGCGTTGCTGCCGGCCCCGGTGCGACATGCGGAAGAAATGCCGTTGGATCGCGTAGGTGGCGTAGGTGCTGAACCGGTTGCCGAGGGCGAAATTGAATTTCTCGACGGCCCGCATCAGTGCCAGGTTGCCGTCGCTGACGAGGTCGTCGAACGAGTTCGAGGCGTCGACGAACTTCTTGGCGATCGAGACCACGAGCCGCAGGTTGGCCGTGATGATGATCGACTTGACCGTCTCCGCCTCGGCGAGCCAGCCTTCGATCTCCTCGATCTGCCTGAGCGACGCCCGGCTCCGGTCGAGCCGGCCGCGGGCGGCCGCCGCCCGGAACTTCAGCCAATTCATGCGCCGGAAATAATACTGCTCCTCGTCCTTCGTCAGCAGCCTGGTCTGGTAGAGGCTCGCCAGGTAGGGGGAGAGGTCGCGGCCGGAGGGCGGCTCGACATCCCGGTCGAGCGGGATCGCCGCCGACTCCGGCGGCGTCGTGGCGAGGGCTTCGGCGTTCTTCCGCCGGAACTCGCCGCACGGGATGAAGTCGATCGTGCGGGCGAAGAGCCGCTCCCGCCGCTCCTTGAGGGCGCCCTTGGCGGCAGACGGCTTGCGCCTCGACGAACGGGAAAGTGCGATCACGCTACGGCCTCGTGATGAGAGGGCTCGACTCCTGCTGTGGGGAAAACCGCAGCGGCCGGGCGACGCTAACAGCGGGGCGAAAAAACGCCACAAACCGCCCCTGGCGGCGGTTGTGCCGGGACCGGGCGTCAGGGCGCCGACGCCGTCGACTCGCCCCCCGCCCGGGTGCAGAGGGCGCGGTACACGGCCTCGTCGATGCCGTCGTCGAGGCGGTGCACGGAGGCGTCGCCGAACACGAAGTGCACGCCCGAGGGGTGCATGCTCGCGAAGTCGTCGAAGTGATGCTCCGGGTGATTGGGCGTGTGGTCGGCGACGCCGACGGTGCGGACCCGCTGGGCCTTCGCACCCGCGATCACGCCGGCCCACGTGCTCCCGCCGAACCGGGAGTGCCGCTCACCGGCCACGATCGTCTTGCTCGTGCCGTCGGTGAGGTCGACGAACTTCACGCGGCTGTTGCGGAAAAAGACACCGTCTCCCCGATCGGGGGCGTCGTCCACCTCGGTCGTGCCGAAGAGTCCGACGTAGTTGGCCTTGCCGACGTCGCACAGGTCCGCGAACGGCCCGCCGTCGACCGCGTGGTACAGCGTGCCGTTCACGATGGTTTCCTCCTCGCCGTCATCCTCGCCGATCGTGAACAGCGAGCCTTTGCCCGTCGGGCCGGGCAGATCCGACGGACACGAGAACGCGGCGACCGCGGCCGTGCGCACGTCGGCATGCACACCCGGGCTCGCGGCGTCGAAGAGCGGCTTCGAGAAGTCGATCCGATCGAACAGGGCCGCCTGCTCCACCTGCGGGAGCAGCGCCGCGGCCCAGCCCCAGCCGGGCTGGTCGTCCGCCGCGACCGCGGGAGCATGTCCGGTGACGACGCCCATCCACCCGGCCGGAAACCGGCGCTTGTGGTCGTGGAAGTGGTGCAGTGCCACGCCGATCTGACGCAGGTTGTTCCGACAGTGCGTGGCTCGGCCGCTTTCCCGTGCCGCCTGAACCGCCGGGAGGAGCAGCCCGACGAGCACTCCGATGATCGCGATCACGACCAGAAGTTCCACGAGGGTGAAACCTCGTCTGTCGCGCGGGTGCGTCAGGCTGGTCACGGTGTGGGCTCCTCCTGCCGGATCCTTCGAGAGCCGGCGACCGTTAGGTGTATCACGGATCACTTCCCTCGTCCACGACTCACGATAATCTCATCGCGTCCCACTGAATCAGGTCCCGTTCATACGCTTTCCACGGGCCGGGCGCAGCCTCCGCCCGTGCGGTTTCAGGGCTCGGACCATTCGGATACCGTACCGGGCATGGCCGGCAACCTGATCCTCGTGCTCGGCGACCAGCTCGACCGCCACAGCAGCGCCTTCGACGGCTTCGAGCGGTCGCGCGACCGGGTCTGGATGGCCGAGGTGGCCGAGGAATCGACCCACGTCTGGACGCACAAGGCCAGGATCGCGGTGTTTCTCGCCGCGATGCGGCACTTCCGCGACCGGCTGCGGGCCGAGAGGATCGTCGTCGACTACCGCGAGCTGCCGCCGAAGGCGGCGGCCCGGAAGCCCGCCTCGCTCGCCGCGGCACTCGCGGCGAGTCTCGCGGCCGGAGGCAAAGACGGCTGGAAGCCGAATGCGCTCGTCGTCGTCGAGCCGGGCGAATGGCGGGTGCGGCGGGCGCTCGAGCAGGCGGCCACGGCGGCGGGCCTCCCGCTCGACATCCGCGTCGACCGACACTTCTTCTCCACGAGCGACGAGTTCGCGGCCCACGCCCGGGGCCGCAAGCAGCTCCGGCTCGAATATTTCTACCGCCCGCTGCGGGAAAAATTCGACGTTCTCATGGACGACGGAGAGCCGGCCGGCGGCCGGTGGAACTTCGACGCCGAGAACCGCGGCGCGTTCCCGAAGAGCGGCCCGGGCCGGCTGCCGGCGCCCAAGCGGTTCAAGCCCGACCGCCTGACCCGCGGCGTGATCGACCTCGTGAACGCCCGCTTCGCCGACCATCCCGGCAGCCTCGACCGTTTCGACTGGCCGGTCACGCCGGAGGACGCCCGCGCCGCACTCGACGATTTCCTGGCCCGGCGCCTCGGCATGTTCGGCCAGTATCAGGATGCGATCTGGACCGGCGAGCCCTGGCTCTACCATGCGCGGCTCTCCCAGGCTCTCAACATGAAACTGCTCGACCCGCGCGACGTGGTCGCCGGCGCGGAACGCGCCTGGCGGACGGGCAAAGCACCGCTCGAGGCCGCCGAGGGCTTCATCCGGCAGGTGATCGGCTGGCGGGAGTACGTCCGCGGCGTCTACTGGCACTTCATGCCGGAATACCTCGACCGCAACGCCCTCGGGGCCGACCGCCCACTCCCCGGCTTTTATTGGACGGCCGCGACGGAGATGAACTGCCTCAGGGACGCCCTCTCGCAGACGCTCGAGGTCGGCTACGCCCACCACATCCAACGGCTGATGGTGACGGGGCTCTTCGCCCTGCTCTTCGGCGTCGAGCCCAGGCGGGTGCACGAGTGGTATCTGGCCGTGTACGTCGACGCGGTCGAGTGGGTGGAGCTTCCCAACACGCTCGGGATGAGCCAGTTCGCCGACGGCGGCGTGATGGCCTCGAAGCCCTACTGCGCCACCGGCGCCTACATCGACCGGATGAGCAACGCCTGCAAGGGCTGCCGCTACAAGCCTTCGGTCGCGACCGGCCCCGACGCCTGCCCGTTCACGACGCTCTACTGGGACTTCCTCGCCCGCCACGAGAAGCTCTTGCGCAAGAACCAGCGCATGTCGATGCAGCTCAAGAACCTCGACCGCAAGCCGGCCACCGACCTACGCTCGATCCGCCGCCAGGCCGACACCCTCCGCGACGTCTTTCAAGGACAGGACAGATAGACGAGCTGCCCGCGATCGACATCCACAGCCTCTGACCGCCACCGGACGCGAGGTCACCACAAAGCCTGCAGGCGGCGGGAGGCGGGAGTAACCCGCTCAAAAGTCGCTCATCCGTCGGGCAGCGCTTGTGGAAGTGCCATTGACGGGGCTATCCATCGTCGAGGGCTTGGAGCGAGAGCCGCACGTCGCGGAGTCGCGCCAGCGTTTCGGGAGTGCGCAAGTCGGGATACTCCTCCATCAACGCCACGACATCTGCGAGGTCGTGCTGTCGTTTGCTGGGTCGGCGGCGGGGCTCGGCGGCGGCCGCCAGTTTGAGCACGATCAGGTCGGCGGGCGTCGCCACCCTCATTCGGAGGCCATCGGCAAGATCCGTCAACTCCGCATGGGCTACGGCGTCGGCGATCCCGATGTCTTCGGCAGAAAACTGCACCGCCGTACGCGGGATGTCTGGCCCTGCGGGCGGCGCCCGCCAGTTGTCACTGTGCTCGTGGCGGCCCGTATGCTCGAAGCCCGCGGCCAGCAACGCGGCTCGCGGAACGTCGGCGAACAGCGGCACCGCAACGTCGATATCGAGCGTGGTACGGGGCTCCGTCGTACGAATCTGAATCGCCACGCCGCCGATCAATGCGTACGACACGCCCGCCTGGTTGAGCAGATCGGCCACGAGTCGCAGCGGCCGCTCTTTCGTGTCACTCGGATCGATGCCCATCGTTTCTGCCCAGAGGGAGTCGAGTCGCAAGCCGACTGCCAGCCGACTGCGAACGGTCTCCGGGGCGGTACTCATGACATCGGGCGACGGTCGTCACGAAGCCAAAAACAACTCGGCCGGAGGATAGCCCGGTCGAAGGCGGTTCCGCAACCTGACGCCGCCCCCAACGTGGGTCCACCCGAGGTGTCGGCCATGCAGGGCCGGACGAGGGGCATCAAGGCCTCGGCCAGGACACCGTCGAATGCCGCTTCATCCCTCGTGCACAGGGATAAAGGGACAAAGGCCAAAGGGACAGGGGTTACCGTGCCCGGCGACGCCGGTAGGTTCCCCAGCC
>RGVT01000075.1 GCA_010027105.1 Planctomycetia bacterium | reverse complement strand
GCTCGACAAGAAGACGCCGCTGTTGCGCTCGATGCAGGCGGTCGACAAGCAGGCCCGCCGCGTGCTCGCGCTGTTCGGCCACAAGGACGTGGGGCAGGTGACGGCCTCGGCCGGCCCCGAGCAGGAATACTTCCTGATCGACCGGAACTTCTACTTCGCCCGGCCCGATCTCGTGGTCACCGGCCGGACGCTGTTCGGCGCCAAGCCCCCCAAGGGGCAGGAGTTCGAAGACCAGTACTTCGGCGCGATCCCGGAGCGGGTGCTCGCCTGCATGCTCGAGACGGAGCGGGAGCTCTTCAAGCTCGGCGTCCCGGTGAAGACGCGTCACAACGAGGTGGCGCCCAGCCAGTACGAGATCGCCCCGCTCTACGAGAACGCCAACATCGCCACCGATCACCAGCAGACGATCATGCAGATGCTGACGCGCGTGGCGCAGAAGTACGGCATGGCCTGCCTCCTGCACGAGAAGCCCTTCGCCGGCATCAACGGGTCGGGCAAGCACGTGAACTGGTCGATCGGCTGCAAGCTCGGCAACCTGCTCGAGCCGGGCGAGACGCCGCACGCCAACATGCAGTTCCTCGTGTTCTGCTCGGCGGTGATCCGCGCCGTGCATCTCCACGGCGACCTCCTCCGGGCCGTCGTCGCCGCCAGCGGCAACGACCACCGCCTCGGGGCCAACGAGGCCCCGCCGGCGATCATCTCGATCTTCCTCGGCGACCAGCTCGCCGACGTCTTCGCCCAGATCGAGAAGGGGAAGGCGACGAGCTCCAAGCAGACCGGCACGCTCACCGTCGGCGTCGACACGCTGCCGCCGCTGCCCAAGCACGCCGGCGACCGCAACCGCACGAGCCCGTTCGCCTTCACCGGCAACAAGTTCGAGTTCCGGGCGGTCGGCTCGAGCCAGTCGATCGCCGGCCCGCTCGTGGCGCTCAACACGATCGTGGCCGAGAGCCTCGACCACATCGCCACGGAGCTCGAGAAGGCCACCGGCGGCGACCAGTCGAAGCTCGCCGGAGCGGTCGAGAAGCTGCTCCAGAAGATCATCTCCGAGCACAAGGCGGTGATCTTCAACGGCAACGGCTACTCGCAGGAGTGGCACGCGGAGGCGGCCCAGCGGGGCCTGCCGAACCTCAAGGCCACGCCCGAGGCCCTCGACGTGCTCGTGAACCCCAAGAACATCGCCATGTTCGAGAAGTACGGCGTGCTCTCGGAGCGCGAGATGCGCAGCCGCTACGACATCTACATGGAGCGGTACTGCAAGGACATCAACACCGAGGCCCAGGCCGCCCTGCAGATCGCCAAGACGATGATCCTGCCGGCGGGCTACCGCTACCAGGGCGAACTGGTCGATACGGCGACCAAGCTCAAGAGCCTCGGCCAGTCGGTGCACATGGGCACCCTCGAGAAGCTCACGAAGCTCGTGGGCGGATTCGAGGACACGATCGCGGCCCTCGAGAAGGCTCTCGCCCACCACGGCGCCGCCGACCTCAGGGCCGAGGTGGGGCACTTCCACGACGACGTGATCCCCGCGATGGCGGCGCTCCGCGAGACGGCCGACCAGATCGAGGCGATCCTCCCCGACGACCTCTGGCCGCTGCCCACCTACCGCGAGATGCTGTTCATCAAGTGATGCCCGAGCCGCTCGCCCGGTCGATCGCCGACGAAGCGGGGCGACTGGGGCTCGAGGTTTCCGCCGAATCGAGCCGGAGGCTCGCGGCCTACGCCGCGAGCCTCTGGTCTTGGAACGAACGGCTGAATCTCACCCGGCACACAGACGTGCACACGTTCGTCTCCCGCGACGTGGCCGACGCGGCGGCGATCGAGCCGCACCTGGCCCGGGGCGAGCACGTGCTCGACGTCGGCACCGGCGGTGGCGTGCCGGGCGTGATGCTCGCCATCCTCCGGCCCGACCTGCGCGTGGAACTCTGCGACAGCGTGGCGAAGAAGGCCCGGGCGGTCTCGGCGATCGTCGCGGAGACGGGCCTCGCGCTCCCGGTGCACGCTGCGGCCGGGCAGGCGGTCGTGGCGGCCGCCGTGGCACGGGGCGACCGCTTCGACACGCTCGTCGTCCGGGCGGTGGCGCCGCTCGTGAAGCTTCTCGCCTGGTTCGAACCGCTCGGCGGCGAGTTCGGGCGGATGCTCGTCATCAAGGGCCCGCGCTGGGAGGAGGAGAAGGGGGAGGCCCGGCACAAGGGTTTCGCCAAGCGGGTGACGGTGCGCCGGATCGCCGCCTGGCCGATCCGCGGCGGCGACAACGAGAGCGTGTTGCTCGAAATCCGCCCGAAACCCCCGCTGCGGTGATGAAGCGCGTCGTCGCCGTCGCCGTCGTCGGATGCGTGATCGCCTGTGGCGGGCTCGTGCGGCCGGTGCGGTGGGAGGTCGAGGGGCTGTCGATGGCCCCGGGGCTGATGCCCGGCGACGTGGTCGCAAGCGGCGTGTTTCCGTCGCTCGCCCGGAGGCGACCCGGGCGGTTCGAGCGCTGGACGCTGGCCGCGCCCGACGGGCCGACGGCCGTGAAACGGGTGTGGGGTCTGCCCGGCGAGGTGGTCGGCATCGTCGCCGGGGATGTCGTGGTCGACGGCACGGTGCTCCTGAAACCGCCCCGCGTGCTGGCCGAGATGGCGCTGCCGGTGGCGGCCGTCCCGCAGGCCGCGGCCAGAGGAACGCGCGCGTTCATCCTGCCCGAGCCCGTGTTCGACGACGCCCCCTTCGCCCCCCATGAGCGGCGGCTGCTCACACCGGTGCGGGACGTCGGGCTGGCGGCGGTGATCGACGTGGCGGCCTCGCCCGCCCCGGATCGAGAAGAGGTGGTCGAACTCCGCGTGGCCGACCGCACGGCACGGGCGCGCTTGCCGCGGCCGAGCCGGCACGTCGTCGTGGCAGGCAGGCTCGACGGCGCGTTCGTGGCCGCCGCCTGGTCGCCGGAGCCGGGTCCCGAACCCCGCTCGTGCCTGCCCCCCGGTGCGGGCGCCCTGTGGTCCGTGCACGTCCCCTGGGATCGTGACGCCGCCGTGACGGCGTGCGAGGTCCGAATCGTCTCGCCGGCCGGCAGCGAACCGCGGGCCGTGATCGAACGCGCGGTCGTGTGGCGCGACGTCCACCATCTGCCCCCCGCGGACGGTACGCGGCAGTGGCGACTCGGTCCCGACGAACACCTCGTGCTCGGGGATTATCCCGGGGGGAGTCGCGACTCGCGGCAGTGGGGCCCCGTCGGACGCGACCGGTTTCGCGACCGCCTTTCCACGGTGCGCCGCTGACCCACCATTCCGGTGAGCCGCTCACCGGCCCGGTGAGAGACGCGTTCAGGCCTTGAAAACAAGGCGTTTTCGCCGATCCGCAGCCGCCGGCCGCCGCAGGTCATCACCGCGGTGGTGAAACCGGATTTCGCGGCCGCGCTCGCGGCCGCGCGGGTTGGTCGCGGCGCAACGCGAGTGGCCGCCGGGGGTTGCACGCAGCCGAGTCGAGTGCGCGGCGGTTTGGCACGGCGACTGCATTCCTCCTTTTCGTCGCCGCGGTCGTCGGGCCCGCACGTGGGCCCGAGACGCGACGCACGGATCGGTCGTACGAAGGAGGTGCGAAATGATGATGGTGGCTGCGGTGGGCATCACGTCCGACGTGGTTCCCCCGGATGCAGAGATCGGCCTGCCGCTCCGCACCGTGCGGCGCACGGCGTTGCTCGAGTGCCTCGTCGTGTCGGGTGATCCCGACCGGCGGCGTCGGTTCGAGGCGGCGGTCGACCTGGCCGGGTGGCTCGAGTGTGCGACGCCGGAAACGTCCAGCGAACTGCGCGGGGCGCTCGACCGTGATTTCCAGCTGGTGATCGTCGACGTCGCCGCGCCGCTCGGCGAGCGGGTCAACGACACGGTGGAGATCGCCGAGGAGTTCGCCGCCCGTCCGGGCACGCTGCTGGTGATCTGCGGCTCGGAAGACGACGTCGACGAGGAGCTCTGGGCCCGCCAGCTGGGCGCCTGGCTCTACCTGCCCGGTGTGTGCGATGGCGACAGCCTGACGAGCCTGTGCGTCGAGGCCCGCCGCCTGCGTGATTCGGCCCCGGCGTTCGCCGGCGCCCGGTGATTCGGTTTTCAAGTGTTTCCCACGGTTCATGCCCTGTTTTCCCCGAAGGAGAAGCTCGCCATGTCAGCCCCGTTCCACGCCGACGACGTCGAGATCGACTACTCGTCGCTTCGCATCCGTGACCGCCGCACGAGCGACCACGATTCGCGCCGCACCGCCCAGCCCCGGTACGCCCGCTCGCGGCGTGCCCCGGCGCAGGCCAACGGCATCCACCGCCGCCGCAACAAGCGGTTCGCCTGGTAGTCGGCCCTCGAAGCATCCGTTTCCACACGTCATCCAACGCGTGATCCCATGCCCCGTTCCCATCCAACCCGAGCCAACAGGCCGTCCCGGCTGCGGCTCCGCACGACGTCGCGTCGGCTGCGGGGCCCTCTCGCCCGGCACGCCCGGCGGCGGGTGGCCCGACGGGCGCGGCGCAGACGCGTGTGGATGCACCCCTTCGCCCCCGAGATGCAGGCGGGGAATGTCCACCGGTCGAACGCATCGAACTCCATCCCGAAACCAGGATCCCAAACAATGTCAGCCCCTCGGTTCACTTCCCGGCTTTCGAGCCTCGGCGGCGCGGCGGTCTTCGCACTCCTGGCCGTCACCGCGACCGCCGCGCTCGGCGGCCCGCTGCCCGTGCTGAGCAATCTCAACAACCCGGCCAGTGCCGATTTCGGCACGTATGCCGTGGGCAAAGGATCCCAGAATGGCCCTTGCAGCGCACTGGCTCAGGGTTTTAAAACCGGAACCGACTCCGCCAAACTCAACCTGGAGAAGATCAGGCTCGACCTGTCGTCGGACAGCAGGCTTGCAGGCTTTCCCAAGGTGGAATTGTGGTCGAATAATGCCTTCGGGCTCCCCGGTTCCTGGCTCTCCACCTTCACTGCCGGCGTGCTCGGTTCGGGCACGGTTGCCAGCGCATCCAGCGCGGCCATCCGCGACTTCAACGGCTCGTTTGCCCTCTCGGCAGACCAGTCGTACTGGGTCGTGGTTCGCGATCAGTCGGTGGCAACGGGCCAGTTCTACTGGGACCTCAACGTAGACATCCTCGATCCGCAGCCGGCGAATGGTTCAGGATTTTCCTACCTTGGGGCGGCTCGCAGCATCACCGACGGTAGTACGTGGAGTACGTTCTCAGCAGGCGGGCCCTTGTCGATCGAACTCGTCGCCGTGCCGGAGCCGCCGACGGTGATCCTCGCGGGGCTCGGCGTCGCCGCCGCGGTGGGCCACGGCTACCGCCGCAGGCTGCGGCGGTCGGCCCTGCCCGCTTAGGCGAGCGAAGGGAGCATCAGGTCGGCCTCGTGGAGGAGGACCAGGTTCTCCGAGCGGCAGGCCAGCCGCGCGACGACGTCGGGAGTCGCGGCGTGGCCGAATTCGAGATCTTCGACGGTCGCCTCGTCGAGGTTGGAGAGCAGAACCAGCCGTCTGTCGCCGAGCCCGCGCGCGAGAAAGCGGGTCACGACGGCGTCGGCCACGAGGTCGCGGTCGCCCGAGCGGCAAGCCTCCCGAAGAAGCGGCCGGAGCGGGGCCCCCTGCCGCCAGCGGGTGACAACGGGGCCGGGCGGCTCGACCAGCGTGGTGGCGACGCAGATCGTGCCCCCCGGCCGCGTGACGCGGGCGGCCGCAGCGACGGCCCGGGTCACGGTGCGAAAGCCACCGGCCGTGGTGGATAGCGAGCAGACCGCGGCGTCGGCCGGGCGGGCCACCGCGGGCGCCCAGGCCGCGGCCCGGCCGCGGGCCCGGCGGGCGGCCTCGTCGCCGGTGCCGAACGCGGCGGCGGCGAGCGTGCTCCCGCGGCCGGCCACGACGCGCAGGCACGACGTCGCGCCCAACTGCCACGTGAGCGACCGCAGCGCCGCGAGCCAGCGGGGCAGGGCCCGGCGGCCGTTGCGGGCGAGGTCGAGCAGGAGGTCGTCTGCGCACTCGCGCCGGCCGAAGGCGGGCCACAGTTCCCCTTCGAGCGACCGGCCTCCGAGGGCCGCGTCGAACGACCACTCGCCCACCGTGACGACGAGGTCGGCATCCACGAGCCTGCGCGCGAACTGGAGCGGCCGCCCCGCCTCGTCGGCCCCGAGATACGCCACCTCCGTCGGGGAGTCGGCGCCGTGCTCGTGGGCCGCGTCGAGGCCGGCCGCCGCGGCGCCGGCGTGCAGCTCGGCCACGTCCGGGGGCGGCGTGCCGACCGAGGCGAACTGCGCCGCCACGGCTGCGACCACGTGCCGGGCCTGGGGCACGGCTCCGCTCACGGCGATCACGATCCGGTCGCCCGGCACGGCATGCGCCCGGAGGGGCGGGCCGGCGGGTGGAGCGGCCAGGGCGGCGGCGACGAGACGCTCGGCGGCGGCGAGGTCGGCGACGAGGTGCCCCGGCGCGACGTCGAGCACGAGCGGGGCGTCGGCGCCGTAGTCGAGCGTGATCCGGTTCATGTCCGTCATCTTACGGGAACGGGCCGCGGCCGTTCCGATCGTCACGACCGGCATCCCTCCACCACGCGGAGCCTTCGGTGAGCGCAGGCCGCAGGGTCCGCCGATCTTCTCCGGTGGCACGAGCGGCCCGTCGCCGCAGTCGCCCGAGGAGACCGGAGCACGTTTCCGCCATGCGTTCGCTGACCACCGTCCTCGCGCTCGCCGCGCTGCTGCCGTGCCTGTCCGCCTCGGCGGCCGTCGGCGGTGAGACGATCATCGTCTCCGACGACCCCGGCGCCGGGCCGGAGCTCGGATCGCCCGAGGGCTGCGGCTGCCGCGGCGTACAGCGGCCTCCCTGGCACGGCAACGTCCGCGGCCCCGCGTGCGGTCCGGCCTGCTGCCACGGCGGTACGTTCCACGCGAACCCCTGCGGGCAGCTTCACCTGCGACGCTACGCCCGCGAGAACTGCATGACGCTGCCCCCCTGCTTCCCGCGGCTGCAGGGCCTGTTCGCGGAGGGCTCCATGCCGACGCCGCCGCCGCCGGTGTTGCCCCGCTGCCACCAGTGCGGCGCGGTCATCGAGGGAGGATTCTGATCGCGCTGGCTCCTAGGGAGCGAGCCACAGCCGCCCCGCGATCAGCATGGCCGCCGTGACGACGAGCGTGCCCACCACGTCGATGACCGCGCCGCCCGCCATCATGGCCTTGAGCGGCACCCGCCCCGAGCCGTAGACGAGCGCGTTGCAGGGCGTGCTCACCGGCATCATGAAGCCGAGGCTCGCCGCGAACGTGGCGGCGAGCGCCGCCGGCAACGGCTCGTTGCCCGTCGCCCGGGCCAGCGCGATCACCACCGGCACGACCATGGTGGCGCTGGCGGTGTTGCTCGTGAACTCGCTCGTCACCACGGCCACGAGCGCCGCCACGGCCACGAGCACCGTCCCGCTCCAGTCGCCGGCTGGGATCAGCGTGGTGATCGATGTGCCGAGCGCCGCGGCCAACCCCGTCGAGAAGCAGAGTTCGCCCAGGGCCATGCCGCCGCCGTAGAGCAGCACGATGTCCCAGTCGATCCGGGTCTCGTGCCAGGAGAGCGCCCGGCGCCGCCGGCCGTCGCCGGAAGTCCGGTCGCCCGGCAGCAGAAACAGGAGGATCGCGCCGATGAGCGCCGCGACGCCCTCGGGCAGCCGGCGGGTGAGCCAGGCCGAGACCGGGTGGGCCGCCCCCAGGACCACGAGCAGGATGCCCGGCAGCACCCACAAACACACCGTGACCGCGAACGCGACGGCCGTCGACCGCTGCCCCGCCGTCCACGGCCCGAGCCGGCCGCGCTCCTCCGCCACGTAGCCGGCCACCCCCTCGAGCCGGTCGATGCCCGCGGGAAACATCCAGGCGAGCACCCGCACCGCCACGGTCGCCATCACGGTCACGAGCGGCACGCCGATCGCGCACCAGCCGAGGAACGAGACGGCGACGCCGGCCTCGTCGCGGATGAACGTGAGGCCGATCAGGTTCGGCGGCGTGCCGATCGGCGTGGCCAGGCCGCCGATCGAGGCCGCGAACGCCACGCAGAGAAACAGGCTCGTGGCAAAGGCCGGCGCGGGCGACCGGCCTGTCGCTCTCGCTGCAGCCTCCACGGCGCCCAGGATGCCGGAGACGATCGCCAGCATCATCGCCGCGGTGCAGGTGTTCGAAATGAAGGCGCTGATCGCCACCGAGACGGCCGCCACCGCCGCCAGGATCCGCCCGGGCCGCTCCCCGACCCAGGGCACCGAGAGCACGCCGTAGGCCAGCCTTCGGTCGAGCCCGTGCTGCTTGATCGCCTCGGCGATCAGGAACGACCCGATGAACAGGAAGATCAGCGGATCGGCGAATGGCCGAAACACCTCCCTGGCCGGCGCCACCCCCGCCACGACGCAGGCCACCGCCCCGAGCAGCGCCGTCACGGCCAACGGCAGGGCCTCGGTGACCCAGAGCACGATCACCGCGACGACGATCGGCGCGAGCGCCTGCGCTTCGGGGGAAAGGTCCATGGCGGGAGTGTACCCGCGTGCGATCAACCCGGCTCGGGGCTGCCCCGACCGTCTCGCCGGACGTTCGCTGCGCCCATCCATGGGCTCCGCTCACTCGGACTCACTGGCGCTGCGCCATCCTGGCTTCGGGCAGCCCCTCGCCTCCCCGTTCAGAGTTGAGGGAGGCTTCGGGCCACCCGTGTCCCTTGAGCCGGCTTTAGCGACCAGCGCAGCCATGGATGGCGCAGCGCCAGTCGCTAGGAGTGAACGCAGCCCGGAGGGCGCAGTGAACGTCCGGCGAGGGGGATCGGGTGGCCCGAAGCCGGATTGCGGGCGTTGGGCGAGTGATGCTGTGTGCCGCGTTTCTTCAGTACGTCTTGCCGAGCGAGGCCTGTGCGGCGGCGAGGCGGGCGACCGGCAGGCGGAACGGTGAGCAGCTCACGTAGTCGAGCCCCACGTGGTGGCAGAAGATCACCGAGTGCGGATCGCCGCCGTGCTCGCCGCAGATCCCGAGCTTGATGTCCTTGCGGGTCTTCCGCCCCTTCTCCACGGCGATCTTCATCAGCTGGCCGACGCCGGTGGCGTCGATCGAGGCGAACGGATTGGCCTTCACGATTCCCAGCTCCGTGTACTTCGGCAGGAACGTCGCCGAGTCGTCGCGGCTCATGCCGAGGCAGGTCTGCGTGAGGTCGTTGGTGCCGAACGAGAAGAACTCGGCCGTCTCGGCGATCTCGTCGGCCGTGAGGGCGCCGCGCGGGATCTCGATCATGGTGCCCACGAGGTACTTGATCTTCTGCCCGGTCTCCTTCTGCACCTGCTCGGCGACGGCGTGGACGATCTCCACCTGGTTGTCGAGCTCCTTCTTGAAGCCCACGAGCGGGATCATGATTTCCGGCTTCACCTTGACGCCGTCCTTCTGCACCGTGGCGGCGGCCTCGAAGACGGCGCGGGCCTGCATCTCGGAGATCTCGGGATAGCTGATCCCGAGACGGCAGCCGCGGTGGCCGAGCATCGGGTTGAACTCGTGCAGGGCGTGCACGCGGGCCTTCACCGTCTCCACCGGCAGGCGGAGCTTGGCGGCGAGATCCGCCTGGGCCTTGTCGTCGTGCGGCACGAACTCGTGCAGCGGCGGGTCGAGGAAGCGGATCGTGGC
>RGVT01000074.1 GCA_010027105.1 Planctomycetia bacterium | reverse complement strand
GGTGAAGAAGGCTTTCGGCGCGGCCGGCGGGGTGCTCCCCGGCGTCACGGCCCGGTTCGACACCGGCAAGGCCGGCCCGGCCACGCTGCACACGGTGTCGTTCGACGTGGCCGACGAAGACCTCGCGGAGCGGATCGGGAAGTCGCTCGATTTCACCCTCGCCGTGGCCCCCGACTACGCCATCGTGCTGGCGGGCGGCGACGTCGCGAAACGGGCCGAAGCGACGCTCGCCGCCAGCGGCAGGCCCGTCGCCGACGCGCAGCCGATCGCCGACCTCGCGGTGACGGCGGCGCCGATCCTCGACTACGTCGACACGGTGACGGACGAGGGGCGGGTCGCACGGGCTGCGGCCGCGGCACGGGAGGCAGGGGGCGGGCTCGTCGAGATGCGCGTGCGGCCGGTCGAGCGGGGCGTCACGACACGGCTCTCGCTCGATGCGGCGGTCCTCAAGGCCGTGGCCGCGATGACGACCCCCGAAAAGCCCGTCGGCCCGGGTGGCGTCCCGCTGCCGGAGGTGCCGCGGGGGTTTCCGATCCCCGTCCCCTCTCCCAGGTAGCAGCGCCGATCAGCTCGCCCTTCCACCACACCATGTCAACGACCAGTTCGCCAGCCGAGCAGCCCGTCCTTCGCGACACGATCGCGGGCGTCCGCGTTGCTGACCTCGCGCGCTCCCACGGCACGCCGCTCTACGTCTACGACGCCGAGATCATCCGCAGGCGCTGCCGCGACCTCGCCGCCTGGGACACCGTGCGGTTCGCGCAAAAAGCCTGCTCCAACCTCGCCGTGCTCGCGCTCGTGCGGAGCGAGGGGGTGATGGTCGACGCGGTGAGCACGGGCGAGATCCACCGGGCCCTGGCGGCCGGCTATGCCGCGCACGCCGCGAAGGCCCCCGCCACCGACGGCCTGCCGCCGGTGCACCCGATCGTCTACACGGCCGACATCTTCGATCGTGAGAGCCTCGATGCGGTGGCGAAGCACGGCATCCACGTCAACTGCGGCTCGGCCGACATGATCGAGCAGGTGGCCGAACGGGTGCCCGGGGCGGAGATCACCCTCCGTGTGAACCCCGGCTTCGGCCACGGCCACAGCCAGAAGACGAACACCGGCGGCGAGGGCTCGAAGCACGGCATCTGGCACGGCGAGATCCCGGAGGTGCTGCGGCGCGCCGAGTGGGCGGGCCTCGCCGTCACGGGCCTGCACATGCACATCGGCAGCGGCACCGATCTGGCGCATCTCGCCGAGGTGGCGGGCGCTCTCGAACGCGTGGCGGGCGAGATCGGCCGCTCGCTCACCACGATCTCGGCCGGCGGCGGCCTCCCGGTGCCGTACAAGCCCGGCGAGGTGCACGCCGACCTCTCCGGCTATTTCCAGCTCTGGGACACGACGCGCAGGCGGCTCGAGGACCGCTTCGGCCACCGCCTGCGGCTCGAGATCGAGCCCGGCCGCTACCTCACGGCCGAGAGCGGGTTCGTGATCACGGAGATCCGCGCCGTGAAGAAGCAGGGCGGCCGCAAATACCTGCTCGTCGACGCCGGGTTCAACACGCTCGCGCGACCGGTGCTCTACGGGTCGTACCATCCGATGAGCCTCTGCCCGCAGGCGGGAGCCGCGTCGGAAACGCTCGAGGAGGTGGCGGTGGGGGGCCCGTTGTGCGAGTCGGGCGACATCTTCACCCAGACCGACGGCGGCTTCGTGGCCACGCGGCCGCTGCCGCCGGCCGCGGTCGGCGACTACCTCGTGATCGAGATCGCCGGGGCCTACGGGTTCGTGATGGCGAGCAATTACAACTCCAAGCCCCTGCCCGCCGAAGTCCTCGTCGACGGCGGCAAGGCCCGGCTCGTCCGCGCCCGCCAGACCCCCGAAGACCTCGTCCGCGGGGAGTGCGTCTAGCGGCCGAAAACGGGCGTTTTGTCGGCCCGGGCAGACCGGCTACCATGACGGTGGCTGAAGAACCCCCGCCTCCGCAACCGATTCCTTCCATCATGGCAAAAGCCGGCCCCCGCAAGAAGCTCCCCAAGGAACTGGCGGTCATCAACGCCGACAACTGCACCGGCTGCGAGAGCTGCCTGGAGGTGTGCCCGGTCGACTGCATCGTGAAGGTGCAGCAATTCGACCAGTTCCACAACCTCCAGAGCTGGTGCGAGATCGACATCGAGCGGTGTGTCGGCTGCGAGGTGTGCGTGCACATCCCGGGGAAGAAGTCGAACCCCTACGACCTCAAGGTCTGCCCGTGGGATGCGATCGAGATGGTGCCGACCGAGCAGGTGGCCCAGGTCGTGGCCCAGATCGGCGGTCCGCCCGAGTACGTCGAGCAAAACTGGGACCGGCTGGTGAACACGGCCCAGCACCTCGCAGAGCTGAAGGCAGCAGCCGGCTAGAGCCGGCTGCGCGGGCAAAAACCGCCATCCATGGCCGGTTTTTGCCAGAGCATTCGCAGGCACAGCCAAGGTGTGCCTGGAATGCCGGTGTTGCCCTCCAGGCCTAAACGTTGCTGGCGGGACTTGTGGGACAGGCTTCAGCCTGTCATGCCCCCATGTAGGACAGGCTTCAGCCTGTCATGCCCCCATGTAGGACAGGCTTCAGCCTGTCATCCGCGGCTCGCTTCAGCCTGTCATGCCCGAAACAGGTCTGTTGACGGCAGGCCTCGCCTCCGGTACAACGTGACAAATGTTCACTTCTCCCGAGCATGACCGCTTGCGCGACCACGTGCGGCTCGCCTGCCTGCCCGGCGTCGGCTCCCGCTACCGAAAACTCCTGCTCGAGCGGTTCGGCTCCCCGGCCGGCATTTTCTCGGCACGCCCGGATGAGCTCCGCTCGATCGCGAAGATCGGCAAGAAGCTCGCGGAGGCGATCCCCACCCTCGTCCGCGACCGTACGGCCGACGACACGCTCGACCTGTGTGCGAAGCACTCCATCGACGTCATCCTCGAGGGCTCGCCCCACTACCCCGGCCTGCTGTCGCGGATCGACGATCCGCCGGGGCTGCTCTTCGTACACGGGTCGCTCGTGCCCGCCGATGCGCTCGCCGTGGCCGTCGTGGGGGCCCGTCACGCCACGCCCTACGGCCTGAAGATCGCCGAACAGCTCGGCGGGAGCCTGGCCCGCGCGGGCTACACCGTCGTCAGCGGCCTCGCCCGGGGGATCGACGCTGCGGCGCATCGCGGCGCGCTTGCCGCCGGCGGTCGTACGATCGCCGTCCTGGGTACGGGTGTCCTCAACGTCTATCCGCCCGAGAACGCTGAACTGGCCCTCGATGTGATCCGGAGCGGGGCGCTCCTGAGCGAGGAGCCGCCGCTCGCCGAGGCCCATCCGGGCCTGTTTCCGCGGCGCAACCGGATCGTGTCGGGGCTTTCGCTCGGTGTCGTCGTCGTGGAGGCCTCGGACCGGTCGGGCGCCCTGATCACGGCCCGGCTCGCGGGCGAGCAGGGGCGGGAGGTGTTCGCCGTTCCAGGGCCGATCGATTCCCGGATGTCGCGGGGCTGCCATGCCCTGATCCGGGACGGCGCGACGCTCGTGGGCGGCATCGACGATATCCTGGCGGAATTCGGCCCGCTCTTCGAAACCGCCACGACGGCCGGTGGTCGAGCCGTGAGCCACCCCGCCGAACTCCAGCTCGGCGACCTCGAACGCCGTGTTCTCGACGCGGTGGGATCCACCGGGGCGACGGTCGACGAGATCGTCGAGGCGACCGGCATGGCCGCCTCGCAGGCCCTGGCCGCCGTCAGCGTCCTCGAAGTGCGGCGGCTCGTGCGTCGCCTGCCCGGCAGCCGCATCGAACGGCCGTGAACCGGCGCTGCGTGGGGGCTGTCGGCTTCACGAATGCAGACCTCGTCCGTACAATGGGCGACATGGACACCGCACTCTTCAATCGCGCCTTCGCCATCCGTTCCCGCCTCCTGCAACTGCGGGACTCTCTTTGACTGGAACGGCCGCAGGAAATCCGCCGCCCGGATCGAGGAGGCGATGGGCCAGGCGGGCTTCTGGGACGACAACGCGAAAGCCCAGGCGACCGTCGCCGAACTGAAGAGCGTCAACTCCGTCCTCAAGCCGCTCGACGAGGCGCTCGCCGCGGGGGCCGACCTCGAGGCGCTCGAGGATCTCGCCCGGGAGGACCAGTCGCTCGAGCCGGAACTGGCCGCCGAGGCCGACCGTCTGGAGCGACTCGTCGACTCGCTCGAACTCACGTCGCTCCTCTCCGGGCCTCACGACTCCTCCGACGCGCTCGTCTCGATCAACGCCCGCGACGGCGGCACCGACGCCAACGACTGGGCCGAGATGCTCCTGCGGATGTACTCGGCCTGGGCCTCGAAGCACGACTACTCCATCGAGCTGCTCGACCGGCAGGATGACGCCGTGGCCGGCATCCAGAGCGCCGCCGTCGCGATCCGCGGCCCCTGGGCCTACGGCTACCTCAAGGGAGAGACGGGCATCCATCGCCTCGTGCGGATCAGCCCGTTCAATGCCGAAGGCAAGCGGCAGACGAGCTTCGCCGCCGTCGACGTGGCTCCCGAGATCGCCGACGACGACACCGAGGTCGAACTCAGGGACGAGGACATCCGCGAGGACGTGTTCCGGGCGAGCGGTGCCGGCGGTCAGCACGTCAACAAGACGTCGAGCGCGATCCGGCTCACGCACTTCCCCACCGGGATCGTGGTGCAGTGCCAGAGCGAGCGCAGCCAGCACAAGAACCGGGCCACGGCCATCAAGATGCTGCGGGCCAGGATCGCCCGCTTCGAGGAGGAGAAGCGGGAGGCGGAGCAGCTCGCCCGCTACAAGCAGCAGCCCAAGACCGGCTTCGGTTCGCAGATCCGCAACTACTTCCTCCACCCCGACCAGCGGGTGAAGGACCAGCGGACGGGCCACTCCGTGGGAAACTTCCAGAGCGTGCTCGACGGCAACCTCGACGGCTTCTTCGACGCGTACCTCAAGTGGAAGGCGTCGGGATCGGCCCCGCAGGCAGGCGGCGAAGAGTGACGCCCGCTGGACGCTCGGCAAGGCGGGCGATACGATCCTGGGCGGTCGTCGTCCTCGGCCAGCACCCGCGCTTCGGTCCCTCTCGGTCGCTCTCGGTCTTTCATGGCGGAAAAAGAACAGGCTCTCGAAGTGGAAGGGGTCGTCACGCAGGCCCTCGCCAACACGCGGTTCCGCGTGCAGATCACCGGCGGTCACATCGTCAACGCCCACGTCGCCGGCAAGATGCGGAAGAACTTCATCCGCATCGTCCCGGGAGACAAGGTGAAGGTCGAACTCTCCCCCTACGACCTCACCAAGGGCCGGATCACGTTCCGCGAACGGTAGGCGGGGCTTTCGGCCGGGCCGCCGTTGCGGCTCGTCCCGACGGCCTCGAGACCCGTGCCGTGGCCGCCCCCCTGCGGCGGTGAGCGGCGCTATTCGTCGGCGTCCGGATCCGGGTCGCGGTTCTCGAGGAACTGCTTCAGGTCGCCGAAGGTCCGCAGCGGCTCCTTGCCGTCCCGCATCGCCTTCGTGAGCGGCACCCGCGGCTGCTTGGCGGGCTTCGCCGAGTAGGTCCGGGACTGCGGCCCGCGGGCGTGGCCCGGCTCCTCCCGCTGCCGCCGTGGCCGCGCGGCCCGGCCGGAGGCGGGCGGCTGCTGCGCCGGCTCCTGCTTCTTCTCCTGCCGCGCGTCCGCCCGGGGCCGCTCGCCACCGGGTGGGATCATCGTGAGGGCCACGCGGCGTCGCGCCTTGTCGAGCTCGAGCACCCACACCCCGACGATCTGCCCCACCGTCACCACGTCGTGCGGATCGCGCACGTAGCGGCGCGACAACTGGCTGATGTGGACCATCCCGCTGTCGTGCAGCCCGATGTCGACGAAGGCCCCGAAATCGACGACGTTGAGCACGGAACCCATCAGTTCCATCCCCACCTCGAGATCCTCGAACTTGAGCACGCCCTTCTTGAAGAACGGCTTCGGTAGGTCGTCGCGGGGGTCGCGACCGGGCCGGGCGAGCTGCTCGACGATGTCGGCCAGGAGCAGCCTGCCCACGCCGAGCTCCCGCGCGAGCACGGGCAGGTCGAGTGCCGCAGCCTTCTCGGCAAGTGCCGCGGCCTGCTGGCGGCTGAGGAGGTCCTCGGGCGTGCCCCCGAGCCGTTCGAGCACCTTGCCGGCGATGGCGTAGCTCTCCGGGTGGATCCAGGTGGTGTCGAGCGGGTTCGTGCCGCCGGTGATCTTGAGAAAGCCCACGGCCTGGACGAACGCGGCCTCGCCGAATCCTGGGATCTCGAGGAACTGCTGCCGCGACGTGAACGGGCCGTTCCTGGCCCGCCACTCGTGGAAGCCGCGGGCGGTGGTCTGGTTGAGGCCGGACACGTAGCGGAGCAGAGCCGGGCTCGCGGTGTTGACGTCGACACCCACGTAGTTCACGCAGCTTTCCACCACCGCGTCGAGCGAGGCGTGGAGGTGGCGGGCGCGCACGTCGTGCTGGTAGAGCCCCACGCCGATGTTGGCCGGTTCGATCTTCACCAGCTCCGAGAGCGGGTCCTGAAGCCGCCGGCCGATGGAGATCGCCCCCCGCACCGACGCCTCGTGGGCGGGCAGTTCCTCGCGGGCGTACTCGCTCGTGGAGTAGACGCTCGCCCCGGCCTCGTTGACGATCACGTAGGCGACGTCGAGGTCCTTGAGTTCGCCGCCGACGAGTTCCGCCACCAGCGACTCCGTCTCCCGCCCGGCCGTGCCGTTGCCGACGGCCACCACGGTGCACGCGTGCGCCCTGACCATCTCGACGATCCTCCGGCCGGCGGCCTCGCGCTTCTCCTTCTGGCCGATGATGTGGAGCACCGCGTGCTCCAGCGGATTGCCGCACTCGTCGATCGCCACCGCCTTGCAGCCGCTCTTGAAGCCCGGATCGAGCGCGAGCACCCGGCGGCCGGCGACCGGCGGCTGGAGGAGCAGGTTGCGCAGGTTGCGGGCGAACACCTCGACGGCGTGTGATTCGCAGTATTCCGTGATCTCGCGGCGCATCTCCCGTTCGAGGCTCGGCAGCACGAGGCGGGCCAGCGCGTCTCGGAGGCAGCCCCGGAGGAGATCGGCGTGCGGATGCCCCGCGGGGACGAGCAGCTCCTCGGCCGCCGCCTGGAGCTCCTCGGCCGGGCCGTCGATCCGCACCTTGAGGAGTTTGGCCCGCTCGCCACGGTTGATCGCGAGGGCCCGGTGCGGCGGCACCCGCTGGACGTGCTCCGCGTAGTCGAAATAGTCGCGGAAGTGCTTCGCGTCCTTGGAGAGCGGCTTGCCCTCGATCTCCACCCGCTGGCACGTGAGCCGCGCCGTCCGCCAGAGGATGTCGCGCAGCCGCTGCCTGAGGTCGGCCCGCTCGCTGAATTCATCGGCGATGATGTGCCCGACGCCCTGGAGGGCGTCGGCCGCCGTGGCCACCTGGCCGTCGGCGTCGATGAAGTCGGCGGCGCGGCGGTCGAGATCGAGGGCCGCGGGATCGGCGGCGAGGATCTCCCGGGCGAGCGGCTCCAGCCGGCGCTGACGGGCGATCTCCGCCAGCGAACGCTTGCGTGGCTTGAACGGCAGGTAGAGGTCCTCGAGACGCTTGTGGCTCTCGGCCGACTCGATGCGGGCCTGGAGATCCGGTGTGAGCCTCCCCTGCCCGTGGATCGTGCGCAGGATCGTGTGCTTGCGGTCCGCGAGTTGCCGAGCCTTGCCGACGCATTCCGCGATCCGGCGGACGTCCACCTCGTCGAGCCCGCCCGTCTGGTCGCGCCGATAGCGGGTGACGAAGGGGATCGTGTTCCCCTCGTCGAGCAGGCCGACCGCCGCGGCGACGCCGGCTGGTGAAAGCCCCAGTCGCTGGGCGAGCTGCCCCAGATCGATGACCGCTGCGGGTGCCATCCGGCTGGCGTCTGCGGGGACGATCTCGGCCCCCGGCGCGACGCCGAACTCCACTGCCTCCCGCGGGCCGACGCTCCCGTGAGGGCGGGCGGCGGGACGTAAACGAGTCCGGAATCTAGGGTGGCCGCGGGGCGGATGTCAAACATCCGCCCTTCTTCGCCTCCGCTTCCCAGTCTTCCCGCCCCCCGGCGGCCGGTCGCGCATCCTCCCGGGCGACCCTTGGCATTGACGCCCCGCCGACCCTCGCCTATTCCCCGCTCCCTCCGCCTTCGGAGGCGGTTCCATGGGCAGGCATAAATGACTGTAGCGGATGAGACGGCGGTGACGATCTGGACAGCGTCGGCGGAGCTCGGCGCGGGAACGACCGCGTCGTGCGGCCCCGCCGCCGAGGCCCTGGAGAACCGTCGATCATGATCCGCCCCGCCGCCGCGACCCCGCCCGCCAACGCCACCGCGAAGCACTCCAATGCCGTCGACGACCGACCCGGGGCGGGCGGCTTCCTGCCCGCGGTCGGCCTGCTCGCGCTCGACCGGCAGTATGCGGCCCTCCGCGAGGAGATCCGGGCGGCGCTCGACCGGGTGTGCGACACGGGCCGTTTCGTGCTCGGCCCCGACGTCACCGACCTCGAGAACGAACTGGCCCGCGCGCTCGGTGTGCCCCACGCGATCTCGTGCGCCTCCGGCAGCGACGCCCTGCTCCTGGCACTGATGTCGCTCGACATCCAGCCCGGCGACGAGGTCATCCTGCCGAGCTACACGTTCTTCGCCACGGCCAGCGCCGTCACACGGCTCGGCGCGATCCCGATTTTCGCCGACATCGATCCCGCCACCTACCTCGTCGACCCCGCCGACGTGCAGCGGAAGATCAGCCGCCGGACACGGGCGCTCATCCCCGTGCACCTCTTCGGCCGCACGGCCGACATGGACGCTCTCCTGCCGATCGCCCGGGACGCCGGGATCCCGGTCGTCGAGGATGCCGCCCAGGCCATCCTCTCGACGTGGCATGGACGCTGCTCCGGCGGCCTCGGCGACGTCGGCTGCTTCAGCTTCTACCCCACGAAGAACCTGGGTGGCGCCGGCGACGGCGGCTTTCTCACCACCACGCGCGACGACGTCGCACAGCGGCTCAGGCTGCTGCGCGTGCACGGGATGGAGCCCCGCTACTACCACCAGGTGGTCGGCATCAACAGCCGACTCGACTCCATCCAGGCCGCGATCCTCCGCGTGAAGCTGCCCCACCTCGACGCCTGGACGACCGCGCGGCAGTCGAACGCGGCCCGCTACATGGAGCTCTTCGCGCAGTATGACCTCGAGGGGCGGATCGCCGTCCCAGCCGACGAGCCGCGGGGCCGCCACGTGTGGAACCAGTTCGTGATCCGCGTGGCTGACGGGCAGCGGGACGCCCTCAGGGCGCATCTCACGGCCTGCAAGGTGGGCACCGAGATCTACTATCCCGTTCCACTCCACATGCAGCAGTGCTTCGCGCACCTCGGCTGGGCGCAGGGCGATCTGCCGCACACCGAGCGGGCCGCCGACGAGACGCTCGCCCTGCCGATCTTCCCGGAGCTCGAGCCAGCCGAGCAGCGGACCGTCGTGGGCCGGATCGCGGAGTTCTTCCGCGCCCCGCGGACTCAGCCGCCGGTCCAGGCACCGGCGGAAACCTCGGCCCTGCCCGAGCAGGGCCCGCACTTCCTGCGCCGCATGAAGGCCGTCGGCCGCGCCGACGACGTCCGCTGCTAACTGTACGCCTGCAGGGCCATCCATGGCCCCTGCAGGCGTGCGCGGCTGCGAGGCAAGCCAAGGTTGCCTCGAGCCGCGA
>RGVT01000073.1 GCA_010027105.1 Planctomycetia bacterium | reverse complement strand
TTGCGGATCGTGCCCGTGGCCGACGCCTGGGAGCCGAGCGTGGCGTTCGTCGGAGACGAAAGCGTGACCGTAAAGCCCTCGTCGGGCTCGATCACTGCGTCGGCGGCGACGTTGACCGTGATCGTCTGCGTCGTCTCGCCGATCCCAAACGACGCCGTGCCCGCCGGGAACACTCCCCCGGCGAAATCCGCGGCGCTGGCCTGGTTCGTGCCGCTGCCCGTCACGGCCCACTCGACGGTCGACGCGATGGAAACTCCACCCGAGCGGGTGACGGTGAACGTGAACGGCGTCGTGCCGCCCCCCGTGCCCTCCGTCTTGTCGGCCGCCAGCGGCGCGATCGAGAGCGTTGGCGGCGTCGCATAGATGATGCCGATCCGGCTCGCAGCCGCGACGGCGTAGTAGTCCTTCACCGTCACCGAGCCCGTCGAGCCGCCGAGGTTCAGCACGAGGTCGTTTCCGACCTGGCTCTTCACGACGCCCGAATCGAGAAACTTGGAGAGGTCGAGCGTGTCGGCCTGGTCGGAGCCGGTGATCGAGTCGGCCCCGGTCGGGGTTCCCGGCGTGTAGCCGGAGATCCGGTTGGCGGCCGAGTTCACGATGATCGTGTCGCTCGATCCCGACACGATCACGTTCTCGATCGTCGTGCCGGAAAGCGCGATCCTCGTGCCGTAGTCGGTGGCGGCATACTGGCCGCTCGAACGGTTCGAGGAAAACGTCGTCGGGCTGCCGGTGGTCGCGTCGTATCGCGCCGTGGTGTACGCACTCACGGGCGTGATCCAGCCGCCCGGATTGACGTCGATCCGGTATCCCGAACCGGCTGCCGGCAGCCCCGAGAGATCGAGCGTGTCAAGGCCGCCGCCGTCCCAGAGCAGGTTTTTGCTGCGGCGCGACGCGCTGCCTGCGGAACTGCCGTCGTTCGCGGTGTAAACGTCGGTCGCGGTGAACGTGTAGATCGTGTCGCCAGACCGCGTGCTGGCCTTGGGACCGTAGAGATACTGCAGCGCGAGCAGGTCGTAGGCCATCGGCGTCACCGGCTCCGACCCGCACGCGAAGTTGTAGGACATCAGGCTGTTGTCCCAGTTGTCTTCGCCGAGCGGCAGATACGGCGGATCGCCGGTCCCGCCGCCGTTGTAGTCGCCGGGATGTTTGAGCCCCAGCGCGTGACACGTCTCGTGGATCAGCGTCTGAAAGCCGTGCGAGCCAGGCCCGTTGCGGAACGAGTTGGAGTTGGAACTCGAGACGTCGAACGACGTCCGCAACACCACGTCGCCATCGATGCCCATCCCGTCACCCGAGGGGTAGTAGGCATACGCGTAGTCGGGTGTGGTCGAGCACAGGTAGCGGATCATGCCCCAATTCGTCGCCGTGTCGGCCACCTCGGTGAACGTCAGGTTCACCAGCGGCGAGAGCACCGTGGCGAGGATCGTGCGCACGTTCGCCTTGACGGCGTCGCTCACCGGCGTGGGGCTCGCCTCGCTGCCGTAGTAGGCACCGCCGCTGAAGAAACTGAATGTGACGTTCGTGACGCCCCACTTCGATCCCCCGAGGAGGTCGTCGATCCGATAATCGTTGGCGGAGGCAACCGTGATGGGCGCGACCGCCATTGCCGGCTGTTGGTCCCAAGGCATCGGCGTCGCCGGTGCGGCGTTCACCGCGCTCGCCGTCAGCAACCGCCGCGGCTCGAGCGGCTCAGATCCAAGCCCGAACATCCGTATGCAGCCGGTTGACCGATGGCGGCGGCGCGTCGGGCGCATGATGACCTCTCCAAGCGAGCGACGAACGAGGCGCTGGGACGAACAATTCCCGACTTGGGGTGTGACCCCCGTCGTGGTGCCAAGTTGGCCGAGAGGCTAGTGCCGGCTCGTCGGGCGGTCAACCACCGGTGAGCACCGATCGGCTCGCACGGAATCCTCACACTTGCCGCGGTGTTGCGATTGGTGCGGGGATCCATGGCATGGTCGGTGCGGCCGGCAGCACCGGTCGATGAGGGCAGCCACCGAATGCTTGACTCGGGTTGATCCCTGAATTACACCACTCATCGCACCCCCCATTGGGGCGATCGCAACGCCTGCTTGCTGAACACCGGCCAAGATCCCGCGTTGAGAGTTTTGCCCTAAGCACGCCATGCCGATCCTTCGCACTCGCTACCTGAGGAGCATCTGACGATGGGCCGCCCGCTCGACACCCTGCTCGGTCAATTGCTGCGCTGCCGTTTTTCCGCCGCGGGCCGACCGCGATCCGTATTCTCCCCCCGGGAGCGGCACTCCCGTGGCGAGCCGATCGGGTCGTCGCACTTGACGCTCGCATCGCCGGAGTATCTCGAGCGACGCAAGGTGATGGATATCGGGGCGGGCACGGCCTACACGACGGGCGGATTCGGCACGAGTCCCGTGGCCGGCACACTCGGCATCTGGATCGACGACACGGGCCCGGACAGGGATGCCTGGATTCAAGTCGGAAGCGGCGGGTGGATCGAGGTCGCCAACAGTCCGTCATTCAGTTTCGCGAGCAAGGCGGCCGTACAAGGGCAGACCGCAACCACGCAGTGGACCGGCGTGAATTTGATTGAGGTCTATCGGACGAACGGACTTGTAAACGGTACCGCGGGTGCGACGAGCATCACTAACGGCAGTGGGTACACCACGGCACCCACCGTAATTTTCAACGGTGGAACGTTTGCTTCGCCCGCCAACGCGGCGACTGGAACTGCAACGTTGTCCCTGTTGACGGTAAATCAAACAGGCACTGATACCGCTGGCGGCCGTACAAACGGTACAGCTTCTCTCACCGGCGGAGGGGCCACGACGAATGCGACGGTCGACATCACCGTCACGAATGGAAACGTAACCGGAATAACGCTCAATACTCCCGGATCCGGCTACACAAGCATGCCGACCGGCATCACTGGTTACGCCAGCATCACCTTCGCTGCATCAGGGCAGGTGAGTGCCGTCAACATTACCTCGCCCGGCAAGGGCTACGCGACGGCTCCCAACATCACGTTCACTGGTGGTGGCGGCTCAGGAGCCCAGTTTCAAGGCGTGCTCAACGGGACGAATGTCGCCGGTTCTTTCAACGTCAAGCCGTCCGCGACCTCTGTCGCGGTGCCGATCAACGTCGGCATGCTCCAGTTTGGTGCTGGGGCCCTTTCGATCAGCCCCGCAAACATCTCTCTGGCCGGTGTCGGCAACGCGGTGGCCATCGGTGCAAATGCATCGGCGCTGCCGACGAACGTCGTGCTCGGCGGCTTCATCAACACGACTGCCGCCCCGGCCGCCAGCATCTCGGTGAATGCCAACGGCCCGATCAGTGTCAGCGCCGCGATCGACACCGCGAGTCTTTCGCTGGTTACAACGACAAAGACCGCCTCGAGCGGCAACATCACGGTCTCCGGCGGCACCGTCACGACGCGTACCGGCGGCGCCATTGTTCGCACGTCCAACGGCAGCATTACGATCGGGTCGCCGGTATCCGTGAATGGCACGGTCACGGTGCAAGCCATCGGATCCGCAGACTCGATCACGTTTTCGTCGCCAGTGACGGCGTCCGGCATCCTGGCGCAGGCCGGGGCGGATCTGTCGGCCAGCGCCGATCTCAATGCCACAGGTGCGGGCGGCATTCAGCTCCAGTCCGACAACAACCAGGTCATCCTGTCTGCAAACGTCGCCGCCAACCTCACCAGCGGGGCGGTGATTCTCAGTTCGCCACAGGCCGCGCTCGACTCCATCGTGCCTGCCGTGATCAGCGGTAGGAGCCTGACGATTACGGAGGGCAGGGCCGCCGCTGCGGCCTACACGATCTCCACGAACGTCGCCGTGTTCACGGGCCAGAATGTGGCCAGCAACGTGACCGTCGCAAACGCCAAGGCACTGACCGTCGGAACCGGCGCCACCACGACGTACGGCGACTCGCTCGCCATCCTCACGACAACTGGCGATCTGACGATCAGTGGACCGGTCATCGCGGCTGCCGCAGGCGCGGCAAATATTTCGCTCGGGGCTGCCGGAACCGTCACGATCACCTCCAGCGGGGCGTCGATTCAGGCTTTGAATCGCACGATTGCCATCACTGCGGGCGGGGCCGTGCAGGCGACGGCACTCCTCGACGCCACGGGCACGAACGGCCTCGTGGACGTCCAGGCCGGCACCGGCATCAACCTCGGAAACAATTTCCGCGCTAGCAACCTGTCGGCCGTCACGACGACGGGTAACGTCGTCGCGCAGAGCACGCTGACGACGCCGCTGTCGGTGCTCAATGCGGTGACCGGCAGCGGGACTGTGGCGCTGCAGTCGACGAGCGGCAACCTCGTGCTCGCAGGCACGGTCTCATCGGGCAGCGGCTCGGTCACGGCGCGGAGCACCGCGGCAAACGTGAGCGTGCAGAACACGGCGACCGTGACCGCCCCCGGGGGCACCGTCACGCTTCAGACCGACACCCGCAACATCGACATCAACGGCACGATCAACACGTTGCCCGGCGGCACGGTGGTCCTGACGGCCAGCAATGCCACCGGCGGCGTCATCTCCAGCGGTTCCGCGGCCAACATCACCACTGGAACGCTGAACTACACGGCGTCGAACGCATCGGCCATCCTCAACACCGCGACGTACACGAATCTCGCCGTCAAGCTCACGAAGAGCGGGGAAAACCTCACGCTGGTCAACCCCGGCACGCTGAATCTGCTGGCCGTGACGGTCAACAACGGGTTCGTGGACATCTCCGCCAACGGCGGTCTCACGGTGACCGGCGCCGTGAACGTGGGCACGGCGCAGAACGTCAGCGTGTCTTCGGTGAATGGCTCCGTGGCCGGCCCGGGCCTGATCACCGGCAACGTGCTCAACGTGGTCGCCAACACGGGCGCGAACCTCACCACGAACGTCACCTCCCTCACGGCGAAGATCACGGGGGCGACCGGCAACCTCACGATCGCGGAGCGGAGCGGCCTGCAGATCGCAGCGGGCAACGTCACAACGGCCGGCGGCTTCGTGAACATCACGGCGGGCACCGCCGCGGTGGGAACGCTCAGTGGATCGGGCTTGATCAATGCCGCCGGTGGAAACGTCTCGCTCACGAATTCCAACGGCTCGGTGACGCTCACCGCGGCGAATCAGGTGACGGGCAACGTCCTCACCGTGGCGGCCAGTGGCTCGACGGCCCTCAACACGAACGTCAGCACGCTGATCGCGAACATCACGGGCACGGGCCAGACGCTGACGATCAACGAGGCGAACAGCCTCACGGCGATCGGGCAGAACGTCCAGACCAACAACGGCGACATCTCGATCAACCTGGCCACGGGCAACCTGACAGGCCCCGGCAGCATCCTGGCCGGCACGGGACGCTCAGCAACGTGAACAACCAGGTGGTGGGCAACGTGCTCACGATCACGGCGCAGAACTCCGTGGCCGTGAACACGAGCGTCAGCACGCTCAATGCAAGCGTGACGAACTCCACGGCGACGCTGACGGTGACCGAGGCGAACGGCCTTGCGATCGCGAAGGCGATGACGACCGGTGGGGAAATCAAGATCACGGGCGGTCAGACGCTCGTGGGCAACATCACCGGCGGCACCGTCAATGCCACGAGTGTCGGGAACGTGACGCTGGCCAATTCGAAGGGCAACATCGCGCTCACCGGCATCGTGGGCAACGTGCTGAACGTGACGGCTCAAAACAGCACGTCACTCGGTTCGAACGTGAACACGCTGATCGCGAACATCACGGGCGCGGGCCAGACGCTGACGGTCAACGAGGCGAACAGCCTCACGGCCATCGGCCAGAACGTCCAGACCAACAACGGCGACATCTCGATCAACCTCGCCACCGGCAGCCTCACCGGCAACGGCAGCATCCTGGCCGGCACCGGAAACGTCTCGCTCAACACGAGCGGGGGCTCGATCACGCTCAACCAGGCCGTCGGCCAGGTGAGCGGCAACGTCCTCACCGTCCGGGCCAACGGCTCCACGTTCCTCAACACCAACGTGGGCACGCTGATCGCGAAGATCACGGGCTCCGGTCAGATGCTGACGGTGAACGAGGTGAACAGCCTGACGGCGATCGGGCAGAACGTCACCACGAACAACGGCGACATCTCCATCAATCTCGCGACGGGCAGCCTGACGGGGGCCGGAAGCATCCTCGCTGGCACGGCGAACGTCGCGCTGAACGTCAGCGGGGGCAGCATCACGCTGAACTCGGTGGTCGGTCAGGTGGCCGGCAACGTGCTGAGCGTGCGAGCCAATGGTCCGGCGTTCCTCAACACCAACGTCAATACGCTGATTGCGAACATCACGGGACTGAACCAAACGCTGACGGTGAACGAGTCGAACAACCTGACGGCGATCGGACAGAACGTCGTCACGAACAACGGTGACATCACGATCACTCTCGCGACAGGGAGCCTGAACGGCACGGGGAGGATTTTGGCGGGCACGGGGAATGTCACGCTCCTGACGCCCGCTGGGAACGTGTCGCTGGCCAGCGTGGCCAATCAGGTGACGGGCAACGTGCTCACGCTCACCGCGCTCAACTCGTCGGCCGTGAACACGAGCATCAATACTCTCAACGCCCTGGTCACCGGAACGGGCAGTCTGACGGTGAACGAGGCCAATGGCATCGCGATCACGCAGGCGCGGACCGCCAACGGCGCGATCAATATCACCACGTCGGCCAACAGCGTCGTCAACGTCACGAGCATCAACGCGGCCACCGGCACCAACGGCAACCTCACGGTCGTCAACGGCACCCTGTACATCGACGCGCCCGGCATCTGTGCCACGCAGACCGTGAATCTCGCCCAGGCCCAGAGCGTGATCATGCTCACCGGCTCGATCAACGCCCCCGTCATCATTCTGCCGACCGGCCAGAACACCCTGAACTACCTCGTGACGTCGGTCGCCGACTCGGGAATCGGCTCGATTCGCGACACGATCAACCGGATCAACGCGGGCGGGGGCACCCTCAATTCGACGATCCTCGTGACATCGGCCACGATCGTCGCGCTCAACTCCGCACTGCCCACGATGGCGGTGCAGATGAACGTGCAGGGCAATAACAATCTCACGCTCGTGGGGACCAGCGCCGGAGCCTCCGCCTCCGGCTTCACGATCACCTCCACGAGCGCCACCCGTTCGACCATCTCGGGAGTGACGTTCCAGAATTTCGGCGGGGCCGGCATCAACCTGCAGGGTGCCCAAAACATTTCCGTGACGGGTGTCACGGTCTCCGACAGCGCGTATGGGTTCCTCGCGAGCGGTAACGTCGCGGGCTCCGGCTTCTTCAACTCGACCTTCACGAACAACGTCGTCGGGGCGATGCTCACGGGTGCCCAGAATCTCAGGATCGGCGTCAATCCGGCGACCTCGGCGCTCCAGGGCAATACGTTCACCGGCGGCACCGGCGGGGCGCGCGGAGCCTCGACGACCGGCCTCTCAATCACGGGAGCGAGCGCCGGCACGATCGTGAAGGCCAACACGTTCAGCGGCTATCCGACCGCCGTCAGACTCGTGGCGGCCACCGGCGTGACGTTCGGAGGCACGCTGACCGGTGAATTCAATACGATTTCGAGGGCCGCCACTGGCATATTCGCTTCGGGGTTCTGCACGGGCTCATCGGTGATCAAGACGGCATTCGGCTCCGGCGTGACCAGCCAGTACGTCGTCAACACGAGCCGTAACCTGGCGGTCACGAAGTGATGGGCCCGTCCGCCCGGGCCGCATGAGCCAGGTACTTGTCGAAGTGCTTCGCGGCAGCCTCGTGGAATCTGGCCATGCCGGTTCGATTGCCGTGGCCGACGCGGCCGGCGGTACGCTGCTGGCAGCCGGGCAAGCGGATGCGCCGGTGTTCCCGCGGTCGGCCGTGAAACCGCTCCAGGCGCTCCCGCTCGTGGCCAGCGGCGCAGCCGACCATTTCGGCCTCACGGCCGCCGAGATCGCCCTGGCCTCTGGCTCCCACGGCGGCGGGCCCGCGCACGTCGCCACCGCCGCCTCGATGCTCGAGAAGGCTGGCTGCGACGAGCAGGACCTCGCGTGCGGTTCGCACTGGCCGCTCGACGACGACGCGGCACGGGCCCTCGCCGCCCGCGGGGACCGGCCGACGCCGATCCACAACAACTGCTCCGGCAAGCACGCGGGCTTCCTCTGCCTGGCCCGCGAGCGCGGGCTCGATCCGCGCGGCTACGTGCGGCCGGAGCACGCGGCCATGTGCGAGGTGACCGCCGCCCTGGCAGCCGCCACCCGCGAGCCCCTGGCCACGGTCGTGCCCGGCATCGACGGCTGCTCGATCCCCACGTTTCCCCTGCCCCTGACGGCCCTCGCAGCGGCCTGGGCCCGGTTCGGCACCGGGGACGGCCTGCCGGCAGAACTGGCGGCCGCCGCGGCCCGCCTGCGCGACGCCATCCGGGCCCACCCGGAGATGGTGGCCGGGCCCGGCCGGTTCGACACCCGCATCATCCAGGCCTCCCGCGGGGCAATCCTCGTCAAATCGGGTGCCGAGGGTACAGTGTGCGCGGCGATTCCCGCCGTCGGCCTGGGGATCGCCGTCAAGATCGCCGACGGGGCGGCCAGGGCGGCGCAGGTGGCGCTGGCCACCGTCCTCGAGGCCTGCGGCGGCTCCGCCCTCGACGACGCCACCCGGGCCGAACTTGCCGAGTGTGCGTCGCCCGTCCTGAAAAATTGGAACGGCGTCGAGATCGGCGCCGTCCGGCCGGCGGAGGCCCTGAGGCGGCACCTGCATGAGGGCCTGAGCCTGCCCTAGCCCGCATTCTCCACCACCTCGCAGCCGCCACCGGTCAGCTGCCGGGTAAAGCGGATATCGAGCGTGCGCAGGTGGGTGTGCAGCCCGGCGTCCTGGATCGGGAGGATGTGGGCCGGGTGGCCCGACTCGTTGTGGTGCGAGTGCCAGAGGCCCGGCGGAGTCACGAACACCGAGTGCGGCTTCCAGTCGAATCGCTCGCCGTCCTTGATCGACCCGTCGGCGGCGAGCGTGTCGCCCACCATCGTGTAGCAGCCGGGCCTCGCATCGACGACGAGATCGACCGCCACGGACTGATGCCGGTGCGGCGCCTGCACCGCGTTCACCGGCAGGACGCCGAACATCGCCCAGAGCACGTGCGTGATCGTCATCGTCTGCGGAAACGAGCGGTGCCCGAGGAGCACGCTCAGCCGGTTGGCCCGGGCGCTTGCCGGATCGTGGAGCACCGCTTGAAGCGCCTCCATGATGGCCGCGTGGCAGTAGAGCGTGGGGGAAAAGTGCCGCCGGGTCGCCTCGGCGCCAAGGTAGCGGAGCAGCGGCTCGTCGTGCACCCAGTAGAAAGCCGCGTCGTCGGCCGCCACGTGCTCGGCCGGGCTCCTGGCCGGCAGCGTGAACAGGTCGCCCGCCCGCCAGGGGATGTCGGTGGCGTCGTGGTCGCCGCCGCCGACGCGCGACGAGCCGCTGCCCCGCATCACGAAGAACAGCTGGCTCGTGGCGTTGGCGTCGGTGCAGAGGGCTTCGCCGGGGCGGACGTGCACGAAGTTGGCGCACAGCCCCGGCGTCGTCGCGGGCCCCGGGCAGCCGAGGGCGGCGCTCACGTCGAGCGGCAGCGTGCGCGTGATGCCCCGCTCGTGGAGTTCGGCGGGGAAGCGGGCGCCCGGGATCGGGCCCAGGCCGCCGTCGGAAAGCGGGTTCGACGCATAGCGATAATCGTGAAACCGGGCAGCCGCGGTGAGCCGCTCGGCCGGGGCGTGATCGTGGGCGGGCTG